>CACYXH010000017.1 GCA_902778245.1 uncultured Lachnospiraceae bacterium
ATATTGACTCCGATTTTCAATTCATTCTCCTGCAGCTCTCTTAGGAGCCCCATGACGTTTTCGTCAAGTCTGGGAAGATTTCTGTTTATGGCAGCGTCCCGCAGAAAAGCTGCCTGGGTCTTTTTCTCCAGTTTTGCCCTGCGCTCAATCTCGTCACTTTCCTGCTGTGTGCAGCGAAAGATCTTTGTTACCGTTCGCTTGTCCAATGGTTCACCTTCTTTCCGTAAAATGGTCAGGATCCCTCAAAACGAGAGAAAAACCTGTTTTTGCAAGATACGCCTTCTGCTATACATCCGGCATCTTGTAAGGGGATTTTCCCCTTAGACCCTGCAGCGGAGGCGCGGCAAGCCGCTATAAATGGCAGGAAACCTGCCGGAAATGTGAATTCTGGTCAAAATAGGACTTGTCCGTCTCAGGCAGGTCTTACAGTTTCCTGCAGGTTTCCGGAAGCCAGCCAAAATAGGACTTGTCCGTTTCAGGCAAGTCCTGCGGTTTCCTGCCGTTTTTCGGAATGCCCGCTAAAATAGGACTTGTCCGTTTCAGGCAAGTCCTACGATTTCCTGTCCGTTTCCGGAAGGCTTTTCAAAATAGGTCTTGTCCGTTTCAGGCAGGTTTCTTCCGCCTCTGCGAGGGTTAAGAGCTGAAAGCTTTCCGGCTTCTGGTCAATCATGAAAAAAAGCGGCTCGCTGCAGACAGCAACGATGATCTCCATCATCTGCAAAACCGCTTTTCTTCTGAACCGTCCTGAAATCTCTTTCTCGCCCTTATTTTCTGTTTCCAAAATTAAGATGCCATCATGCTGCTTTTCATATTTTCTGATTTTTTCAAAAAGGCTCTGGTCACATAGCAGTCTACAGATGCTGAGAGAATTGCCGGTCAGCTTCATTCCCAGCGTTTCCAGATTTTGCAAAATCTGCAGAGTAACCAATCCTTCTGTCACATTTCGTCCGGTGAGGATTCCGACCGTTCCCGCTTTCAGGATGATCGGCAGGTTAGCCGCCGTTTTTCTTTTCATCGCAAAGTTCATCTACCTTTCGGCTAAGATCCTGAAGCACTGAAAATATCTGATTCATGGATGTCTGTTCGCCAGCGTATTTTCCTTCGAAGGAAAGAATTGCTGCCGCCAAATATTCTGCCTGCGTGCGGTATTTTATCCTGTCACGCCCATCGATGCATTCCACTGCCTGACGGAACCGTTCCTGACTCATCGGAAACTTCACGGTCATCTGGGTATAAGATCCATTCAGCATAAATAATCATCTCCTCTCTCACTGAAAGCTGTAGCTGTTTTCATCCCTGTCATAAATAGCAGTTACCGAGCCGATTCCATCCAGACGGATCTGTATCGTTGCCACCCGATCCGCGCTGTCGATGTAGTAATCCGTCACGGCTGCACTGGCTGCGTTTTTGATTCCCTTCTGATACAGATAATCGTAAAGCCCATACTGCAACTCATAGGAATTCACCAGATAATTTCCAAGTTCGGACGAGATGCCGCTCAGCTTTAAGCGCATTGCATCGTATGCAGGTTCCGTCTGCTCCTGACTCGATTGACTCTGCTGGGTCTGGTAATTCGGCGCTGTCACAATCGGAGCACTTTGCGTAGTTGCAGCTGGGGCTGCGTCCTTCTTTTCTGTTTCCTTTGTTTCATCTCCGGAAGTTTCCTCAAGTGTAAACAGATACTTCCCGGGATAACGGGGATAAAAAAGAACAACGAGTCTGCGATTATCCACTCCCTTCAGGTTTGCGGTATATGCCGCCGCTTCTCCTGCAGAGCAGGCAATCGATCCTGTAAAGGTGACTGCCGTTGTTCGCAGATTATTGGCCTTCAGGAATGCGGACAGACTTCTGATAAAATCGGATTCCCGAAATCCGGTCAGGTTCTTCTCGTTCTCCGTCAGCCCTGAAATGCTAAACGAAGATGCGACCACTGCATTTTCATAATTTCCAAAAATGTCAGTTTGCCAGGAAGTATCCAACGTTTCCGACTGCTCCGGTTTTTCCTGTGCAGACATTTCCACGGGATCCGTTGCCGCCGGTGTTGTAGACTCTTTGAGATCTTCCGCAGGGGTTTCCTCCTGTGTATCCGTTTCTGCCTCCGTCAGGGAAATGACTTCCTCGGACATCTCCTCCGGCATCTGTACCGCGCGATGTTCCTTTTTCTGCCAACCACTTGCCACAAAGCAAACCAGGCAAAAGGTTGCTGCAGCCATAAGCAGGACCAGCTTCCATCTGGAGAAGGAGGGAGGATGACCTGCATCCTCCCCTTCCTCCTTAACCTGATCTGCTGTCAGGCTCTGGGAAGCAGCTTCAGGCGCATCTTCGTAAGAAGATGAGTCTGCTTCACCTGCAACATCCGCTATCACAATTTCCTCAACCTGAAAATCAGGATCTTCGCCCAGAGCGCGAAGGTTTTTATCATGGATCGTTTTCATCATGCACCTCCATTACAGCCCGGAGAAACTGAAGGAATTCTTTTCCTTGCTGTAGGTTCCCTGAAAGCTGCTTCCGTTACTCAGCCTGATCTCAATCGTTGCGGTTTTCTGATCGGTATTGATCTCGTAGGAACTCATCGTCCCGGTGATCGAGCCGGTCAGGCCTTTGGAGATCACATAATCAAATGCCTGAGAATAAAACGCCTCCTGATCTCCGGTATAATCCAGAAAGACTTTGGAAACGCGAAGAATGTCGAAGGACACCTGCGTGCTGCTTCCTGTCGATGGAACCGTATAGGTGGTTCCGGCACTTCCCTGCGTGCTGCCATAGGAAGAGGAGGATCCCCATGTCTGATCACTGGTCGAAACACTGTCATCATCATCTTCTTCCTCTTCATCCTGCGGTTCCGGCTCAACATATTTTGTAAATACGTAGGACTGGTCTTTCAGGTAATAGGTGGAGAGCATTTTCCAATCCGGATCTTCACCGAAATAAATGTAGTAATACACCTTATCGGAATCGCGTTCCCCGGTGTAAGGATCTCTGGAGAATGTGACGTCCGTGATCCCGTAATACTCAGATCTGGGAGAATCCAGGTGCAGGGTATCTCCAAGCTGCTGGCAAAAATCCCGGTCATCAAACTGCCCGTTAAAGGAAGTGATCAAATCCGCCGTGATCCCATGCACAGTCAATCCATAGGGATTTCCCTCTTCCTTCGTTTCAGTCTCTGTCTCTTCCTCCTTTGTTTCCGGTTCCTGTTTCTCCGGGATTTCCGTAACCTCGGTCTCCTTCGTCTCAAAACGGAAGGTCATCACCACATCGGTTTCCGGCATGGAGAAATCTACGGTGTACGTGTTCTCCTTGGTCTCATTGATGATCGTATTGAACTGATTATTGAAATCCTTTGCATCCACGATCTGGACTTCCTCCAGAATCTTATTGCTCTTTGGCGTAACCGTCAGTGAGACCAGCGTACCAGGTGCAACAGACAGTTTGGTCTCACTCTCCCCATCCTGCTTCAAATAGGATTTCTTCACATCAATCCTTCCAGCATCTGTCTTGTGGATCAGCACTTCATACTCTGTCGGTTCTGTCTCCACAACCTCTCCGCCTCCAAAGATGGCAGAAAAATTCGGAACGATATAAATGACTGCAATAAAAATGACCACCACGACCGCGGCGATCACCATAACCTTTTTATCTTTTTTCTTGTACATTGCTTCTCCTTTCATCGGCCTGCGCCTGCGAAAAACACAAACGCCTGCGTCTTCTTGTTATAGGTACACAGCTTCAGATCCGGAACATGATCCTCATCACTCAAATCCCTCTCTGTAAAGAACTCCAGGATGACCGTCGTTTTTTCTGATGTATCCTCCAGCAGCGCGTCAAAGCGAACCTTTTTGATCTGATAGGACGTATTGTAATGGCCAAAACAGTAATTCCCGATATCATCATAGAATTGCTGTTCTCTGCCGGAAATGAAGCTGTTCATCAGTCCGCTCTTTAATTCGTCATAGATAGGATTGAAATTCCTGCGATACGTTTCCGATGCCTCCGCCATGGTCTGCAGCTTTTCTGTCATGTCCTGATAAGTTTTCTGATTGGCTGCATCTTCCTCTTCCTGAGAGTCGTACCATGGTTCATCGTAATAGGTATCTTCTATGATGATCGTATCTGATTTTTCTGTCCCTTCTTTCTGCGTTTCTTTGGAAGGTGCCACTGCTTCTGCCTGGGGAATATTTTCCTCTTCGTCATCTTCCGTTTCTACAGAAAGCTGAGTCAGTTCCTCGTCCGCTGCATCTGATGCTCCCGCATCTTCCGGATCCTCCTGATCATCTGGCAGTTCAGCAGCTTCCTCCGTATCTGCTTTCCGGATCCTCCCGGCTATATAACCGGACACGGTACTGATCACCAGTGGAGTGACAATCGACAGCGCGATCAGGGAAGCAATCACCGCCAGATATCCTGCCGCTTTCTTTTTCTTCATCACGCACCTCCCATCAGGTTCCGAAATACCAGTTTCCGCCGATCTGTACAGCGTCGGCCCCGGTTGCTTTTCCCCTTGTTGCCCGGAAACAGGTATAATTATGGTTACGGATACCGCGACGCAGACAGTCCTCAACCGCCTGTTTCACAAAATCCGGAACATTGCCGTTCAGACGAGCTACCCAGTAATTGTCGATGCTGTAACAGTACTGTCCGGCGGCCGTCAGCTGCGCATAAGCGTTACTTCCCTCGTAACTCCAGCTTCCGGATTCTGTCCGGTTCATCGCAGATGAGATGACCGCCAGTGCACCATCATAGCTTTCGTTATCTTCCTGTGCGACTACCGCCCAGATCAGTTCCAACTGTTCCTGCGTATAAGGCGTATCATCCGTCCGATAACCGCCATCCGCATATGGGTCATCCCGGATGATCAGATAACGCCGGATCGAAGTGACCGGCATATAATTCACATCACTGATCGTCGGTCCCTTCCCGGGATTGGCAGCTGTGTTGAATTCCCGTCCGGAACACTGCACAACCTTCCCGTTTCCAAGATAGATCCCCACATGTGGACCGGAAGCATAGTAAACGATGTCTCCTGGCTGCGCATCTTCGATGGAAAGAACCGCCTGCCCGTTGCATCCCTGCTCCTGGGCAGTCCTGGGAATGGAAATCCCATAGCCGGCAAAGATGGACTGGGTAAATCCAGAACAGTCCGCACCGCTGGATAAGCTGGTTCCACCGTACACATAGGGCAGCTTCCCGACAAAAGATGATGCGCTTTCACAGATCTTTGATCCGATCCCGTTTCCGGCACTTTTTACGCTCAGCAGCGTGTAGTACACGGAACGGTTTTCTTCCGGATCCATCAGCTCCTCCGCCAGGGGAACGCTTTCCTCTCCAAGATCCATCACGACCATCTGAGCACCAGAGCCAAGCAATAACACATTTTCGGGAACAAAGCCACGCACATCCCCGCTCTCGATATAAACCCAGCCGTCCTGACAATCCTTCAGGACATACATCAGGCTGCCATTTGCTACATCTCCCACAAACCGGCTGGTCTGATCCGGATACTCATAAATCCAGGTGGATGAAAGCGACATCGCATACACCTTTCTCGCCATTACGGGATAAGTTGTGGTCTTGGTGTAGGTGAAAGCTTCATTATCTGCCTTTTCACAGAGAAGATCTCCCTGTGTCAGCGCCTTTTCTCCGATCGCCTCCACCAGTGCATCCGCCTCATTTCCTTTCTTCAGCGCATCCTCCGGCACAAACCCCCGGATGTCACCACTTTCGATGTAGACCCATCCGCCATTCAAATCCTTCAGGATACAGACGACGCCCCCATATGGGATCACTCCTACCCGCTGCGCTTTCTTGCTGTCTCGACCGTAGACGAAGGTTCCGCCTCTGCTATTTACCAGCGCATACTCTTTATCCACCTGTGTAAAACGGAAATCCGGAGAGATAAACCAGCTTTCATCCCAGTAGTATCCTCCACTCCCACCATAGCCGGAGTAGTTATAAATGTCATACGCATCAACGCCTTCTTCCGTCTCAGCTTCTGTCATTTCCTCCATCAGCTCTTCCGTCCCGGCTTCTGTTATCTCTTCGGTTTCAGCTTCGCTGACCTCCTCCGTGTCCGGCTCGTCCAAAGCCTCACTTTCTGTTTCCGACATACCATCCGGTTCGTCTGTTTGCCTCTCTGTCTCCTGTTCCGGATCCTCCTTCCCTTCTTCGGATGGAGGAATCGGTGCAGCTTCCGTCTGACCTTCTGCAGATCCCTCTGTCCCGTCTTCTGACTGATCATCTGTCTGCGTGGGTTCTGGCTCTGACTCACCGCCACTTTCCGGATCGACTTCAACTGCCTCCGTCATTTCTTTTGATCCGGATGGTTCTTCATATCCGCTCTCATCTGGCTGCTCCGGAGATGACTCCGCGGCAAGTTCTAAGGGATCCTCTGACATTGCACATGCCTGAGATTCTTCCAAAGTTTCATCTGACTGTGCCGCGCCCGTCTCCGGCATGACTTCTGTTTCCTCATATTCTGCTGACAGATATACATCCTCTGTCACTGCTTCCCCGGCATATGCCGGACTTGCGGAACAGCTTGACAGCAGGATACTGAGACTGCCTATCAGCGCAATCACCTGTTTTCGTTTCAATTCTGATCGTCTCCTTTCTGATCAATAGTAGTTAAGGTATGCCCATCCCGCATGGTCCACTCGGGTGCTTAAGGCAAATTTAGCTTCCAGGAAGGATCTCCCCGGATCACCACAGTATTCAAACCCGCACAGAAATACATAGGCTGCTGTCGAGGGATCGGTCATATTTTTAAATGCTTCCACTCCTCCAAACTTAGCGAAGTATGGGTTCATCTGCCCGGTATCCAGCTCATAACACACGAACTGAAGCTGAGCCGTGATGTCATCCCAGCTTTTACCCAGTCCGCTGGCAAACGCTACCAGGTTGTTGTATCTGCCGGAACCTCCGCTATAGGATTCCTCCCACTGGCAAAGCCCCCTGCCCGGGCCGCCTCCATACTGATGGATAGACGGGTCAAAGGTTCCACCGGTTTCCACATACATATTTCCAAGGATCCCTGCAGTTGCCGCTTCCGAAAATCCTTTGGAAATAAAATAATTCCAACAGATCTCTTCATTGGTGCTGCCGGAGAAGTCTCCGCCTAGAGGTTCATCTGGTATGATCCGGCAGGTGCCGTAATAATCAGACCGATAGTCCCAGTTATGTATGGTCACCGGGCCGCAGCTGATTACCTGTCCTCCGCCGATGTAAATCACGATGTGTTCTGCTCTGCCGCCTCCGCTCTGGACGGTTCCCGTCCTGGAATAATAGATCAGGTCACCCATCTGCCAGTCATTGATGTCACTTCCTACTTTTCTGCCATAGGAGTATTGATCACCGGCAGTTCGCGGCAGGTTATACCCGAAGAGGTTGTAAATCGCCCAGACAAAACCGGAACAGTCACATCCATCCACCAGGCTTGTCCCGCCATACACATATGGCAGACCCAGGTGTTTTTTTGCCTCCTGAACGATCCGGAATCCAAGACCTGTTCCCTGCGGCTGATCTTCGGTTGTCCCGATCATACAGATACTGGCCAATAGCATGACAATGATCACAACAGCAAAGATCGGCGCGGCAAAGGTTGCCGCATGCCTGGCAAGATTTCTCGCAGCCTCCTGCATGCGTTTTTTGATCTCCTCGCGCAGTTTTTTTGTCAGTATCTGCAGGGAAACCCTGATGGGAATAGCTGCTGTCCTGACTGCGCCGCGCCCGGTTTCACCGGTAAGCTCTGCAACGGTTGCGGAGATCTGGCCTGATTTTTGTGCCTGCCGGATGTTTTGCTGCTTTGCCATATCCTTTTCGATCGTGGCAACAAGTAAGGAGGCAAATTCCTTGCGGTACTTTGCCTCCCTGCGTCTTTCCCTGTTTCTGCTGTGGATCCTCTGTCGGTCGTTCCTGTTTCCATTACGGGTCCTCTGGGCTGCCGCCCCCATACTGTCTGCGATATACAACTGCTTCTCCGCTTTTTCTGCTTCTTTTACCACAGATCTGCGTTCCTGCAGGACATTCACAGGAGCCTGTAAGTCTCCTTTAGATGTCGCAGTTGGCACCATACCAGGAGTTTCAGTTTCTATGGATGTATCCTTGAATATCTCCTCGGATGCCAATACTGACATCATCCCAGCGTCCGCTCGTTTCTGCCCTTCCGCTTCTTTATATCTGGTCTGAAGCGGCAGTCCGGATGCAGCGCCGTCAGTCTCAGTATTGAGGTTTCCACGCTTATCAAGGACAGGGCTATCTGTAATCGTTCTGATCTCGTCATCAACGGTTCGGATACTTTCCGTTTCCTGCTGGTTCTTTTCCTTCCTGCCGCGCTGTGTCAGATGATCTCTTGCTGTCTGCTTCTTCGCTGTATAAGAGCCGGTGAGAAGGCTGCTATGATCATCTATATGATCTGCAACGCTTTTCCGGTTTCCCGAGTAGGAATCACCTTCAGATTTCCCCTGCACACGGATCTGCCGTTGCTGGATCAAATCTATTTCCGAGCCCTTCAGCATGCCCCCATTCCGCTGCTGATCCTTTTTCAGAGCCTTCAGTCTCTGTTGTTTACGGATACCAGCCGCCTGTGCCGCTTCCGCCTGCGTTGCCCCAGTTTGCGTTTCCCTGGATGGCGGCTTACACATATTTCTTCCGCCATTGTCAGATCGTGCTTTTTCTGCCTGCATCTGACTCCGTTCAACATTGGATCCTTTGCAACGCTCTGCCCGGCTTGTTCCAATGCGGCTTCCAGAAAGAGTATGCTGCATCACAGGCCTTGCAGGATTGACCCTGAGCACTGTTCTTCTGCTCCGGATGTCAGCCTCATGGACTGTCCGAAGGGATATCTCTTCCGGATGCCCGCGGATCCGGTACTCTCCGGGTGATCTCTCCTCTTCCTGGTAAGCTTCGATATCAAAAGATGCCTCCCTCTTCATGGGAACATCCGTGATATCCGGGTCCGGCAGCTTCCGTTCCAGTTTTTTTTCAATCTCTTCCATGATTTTTCTTTGCTGGATCGGACTGTAGGAGTTCCACATTTTAAGCTGTGCCCGGTTCAGATAAGAGAGCATGTATTGCTGTCTGGCAGGCAGTGATGCGCCTCGGGATGTCTGTCTGATCGCTTCCTGCTTTTTACTATCCGCCATCATGACAGCTGCCCCTGCCATTTCTGATCCGTTCTTATGCTCTTTCACAGGCATCTTCTATACCTCCCCTTCATACCCGTCTACCGGATATGGGAAAACCCCTTCCAGATCGGTAGGGGCTTTTGCTGCTTCTTTTTGCACCTGCTCCGGCAGGATCTCCATCTCTGCTGAAACCATTTTTTTCAGTTTCTTTGCTCTTACCTTTTCGTGGAAGTTGGTGTTAAAGAGCTGATACATCAGACTGTCCTTCGGCATCCTCGCATCCATGGGGATATATTTCTCTCCGAACTTTAAAAGCCCACATCCCGGAAAAGAATTATCCACGTAGGATAAGAGCGTGTCCGAGATGCCCAGAACATTCCCCAGGATTTCCTGCTCTGCCTCATGCTGACACAGCAGCGCCGTAAAATCACTGTTGTGCAGCATCGTCTGTACGGTTTTGGACGACAGGGCATCCGTGATATCCTGCGTGATGGCAGTGCACAGGCCGCCCTGCTTTCTAACCTCCCTCCAGATCTTATCCAGATAAGCAGATGAAAACCGGTCTCTGGCCAGGTTATGAAACTCATCGATATAGAGCCTTGTGGAGATCCCTCGCCGTGAATTGAACACGATCCTGGAACGTATATTTTCCAGCATGATCAGGGTTCCGATCCCGGACTGCTCCTTTCCCAGATTTCCCAGGCCAAACACCACGAACCGGTTATTGATATTCACGTTCGTGGGTTTGGCGAACATATCCAGGCCGGTGATCAGGAAGCGCTCCATATTCAGCATCAGGTCGTTCGCCCAGATCTCATCCATACCGGAGAGCATGTCATAAAAGTCCCGCAGCGTCGGTGTCTGATATCCTTTCTCATCCATGTGCTCATACAGCTGCATCACGCACCGTGTTATGATGGTTTTGTACTCCGACCGGATTTCTCCCTCCAGGATCTGGGAAAAGATCCCGTTCATCAGATCCATCTTGTCAGACAGGAAGTTCCGCTTGTTGTTCATATACTTCATTGTCTCCGTATCCAGGGGATTGATATAATGCTCCGCCTGTGCCCCGAAATCAATAAACTGGCCACCCAGGTAATCTGCGATCTCCTTATACTCATTCTGGGGATCGATAATAATGATCACATCATTGGTTCCAAAGAATACCTGGATCAGCTCCAGCTTGGTATACATGCCCTTGCCGGAACCGGACACGCCCAGAATAAAACCATTCCCGTTTTTTATGAGCTTCCGGTCTCCGAACAGGACATTCTTGGATACCTGATTAATGCCATAGAACACACCACCCTTATCACAAAGTTCGCTTACCACAAAAGGTGTAAGCGCGGATAAAGGCTGCGTGAACATGGCACGCATGGCACCTACATGGCGCACCCCGATCGGCAGTGCGGTATCGATTGTCTCGATCTGCTCATAGTAAGCCGGAACGAAGGAGAAGCCTTCCCCCTCGGCCACTGTCAGAAACGAAAGCACATCATTTTCCAGCTGCGCTCTGGAGGAAGCGGATATCACAGCATACAGCCCGACATAAAAGAACTTCTCATTATTCTCGTTCATGATATCCAGGTATCCTTCCAGTTCATCCTTTTCCCGCCGTTTGTCATAGCTGATATCGCTCGACCAGGCCCAGGCCTTGTTCCGTGTCTCCTGTTGTTTTTCGATCTCACGGCCGTTACGGAGCAGCTGGTTGGATACCTTCTTTCTTGCGACATCCTGCGGGATCGCCTCCACATCGATCGTAAGAATGACGTGGTAGGTTCCCCCGGCAAGCTTTTTGACCGTCTCCGGATCAATGGCATTTGGCATCTTCGGCAGATACAGGGCACGGACATAGCGCTCATCGATCTGCAGCGTCTGTCCGTCCTTCTCCCCATATTCCCCTTCCGCCTGCCGCACCATCCGTGGGGCAATATAATCCTTCCAGTCCGCCCTGCGCCGGATCATATCCTCAAAGGTAAAATCAAAATCCGCTTCATGTCCCAGATGATAAAACGCATGCAGATATTTCAGCCGCTCCACCGCCGTCAATGGAATAAGGGCGCTGCCAAGGCTCTTAAAGTCCGCTGTCAGGTTCGCTTCGATGCTGCGGAAATAATCACGTGCCAGGCGTTCATCCTCCCTTCTGCAGGTGATGACAAAAAGCCGCACCTGCTCAATCCCACCGTTTTTCATGACGGAATTTTCCACATGATCATTGATGGAAGCGACGATATCCCGATATCTGGTATCCTTACAGCGAAGGAACAGCTCCTGCCGCATCTTTTCGAGGTCCCGGTTGTTGTTCATGATCACAATCTTGAAGGATGCTCCCATGGAGTTTAAGAGCCTGCAGTAGCGCTTGAGTGCTCCCTCTTTTTCATAATCATCCATCGTCGCAAAATTGGCGTCCTCAAACAGATAGGCTTTGTCGTAGAGCTTCTCCACTCCATCCGGCAGGTCTTCAAGCTGGAACACCCCATCGATCCCGATCTTAAAAACCGGGATCAGCTCCTGCACCCGCTTCGGGGAAGGATAAAGCTTTCTGGTCAGCACTTTGTAATCGGACATATTCTTTTTTGAAGCCATGTTTAACACACCTCCCTTTCCGGATCATCCAGCATAAAGGATGGGTTCTTCACCATTTTCTTCACGGAAGAAGGATCTCTTTCCTGACCGCCTGGCAGAAGCACCTCGGGAATGAAATAATACACCTCCCGGGTAATCGCGCTGCGGCGCTTCTTCAGATACTCCAGCGGCGTCATGCCATGGATCCGTAAAAACCCTGATGCTGCGATCGGCAATACGACCGGAAGTGCCAGGTAGAAGCTGACCGACTGCTCCAGCTTCAGCACATAACTGGCAAACAAAAAGGTGCCGGTTCCCGCCGCCACCGAAATGATGGAAAGTGCTGTCTGTTTTAAAGTCAGTCCCTTGAAGAAATCATCCTTATAGCTGTCCAGATCCTTGTTTACCGGTATCTGCATTCCCGCTCACCTTCTTCCACATCCGGGAGGGCAATGACAGACCGGGCTACCTTTTGCAGCTGATAGACGCCGTACACGGGAAAGAGCTTCTTCCAGTCCTTCCCGACCGGTTTTCCGCACCGAAGAGCTTTCTCTTCAAAATCCCCTTTTGCCACCTTCGCGTGCTCCTTCAGCCTGATCAGGCGATATCGTGACCAGTCTTCCTGCCGGATCTGATCCCTGAGCGGACAGTCGTCGGGTACTTCCATTCCTTTTTCGACCATCTCATCCAGATCCTTGTGCAATCCGAGCAGGATCGGTTTATCATCGGTAACGCAAAACCAGTATTTCATGCCGTCACGATCTGCCTCTTCCTTCGTTTCGTAGGAAAAGGGTGTGACGATCTTCACCAGATAATTCTTTTCCTTCACCGCATCTGTCAGCAGATTTCCTTTATCCGGGCCCACGGTGAGAAGGCCCCAGTAAATGTGTCTGTAAATCATAAGTACCACCTTTCCTTTTATCCAAGCCCGAGGCACCTTCTCACGGTTGCCTCCGCTCCTTTTACACATGCACATGCCGTTATCATCGGCAGGCAATATTCAACGATTGTCAGTATCGCACCCAATGCCCCGCTGGCACCCTCACTGCTCACCATGGATCCTCCGTCGGCAAACAGCCCGAAGCTGATGCGGATCGCAATGGCGATGACCACTGCCTCCAGCGCATACGCCAGAAGCGTGCGGATCCAGGAAATCCCTGTCTGGGATATCGTATGGCCTCCGGCAAAGCTGGAAAGTGCGACCGGTCCGAAGGGAATGCAAAGATACATCTTAAAAAGCCTCGACAAGACAGCCAGAATCAACTGCACCCCGCATACCAGGATCACGATCCCGCCAAATAAACCGGCGATCATGGAGATGATTCCGGTTCCCAGCCACTGAGTTCCGTTCGCATCATCATCCTCCATCTTCTGGATCAGATCATCAAAGACATTCTCCACTTCTGTTCCTGTCATGGAAGAGCTGCTGACGTTGACAACCGATACAAGGGCGGTTGAACAGTCAACCGTCCCCCGTACCAGTGCCAGTGAATTCACGATCAGCGTTGCCGTGATGATGTATCGGATAAAGAACCGGAACATATTTTCCAATGTAAAGTTATTACGCACATCAATGGACTCGTTCAGCCATCCGATCACAAAAAACAGGATGGAGAGAGATGCCGCAATCCCCATGGAGATATTAAAGAGATTTCCGGTCACGATAGACCAGGCGTTGCCCCCGCCGGTGACCGGAGATACCTTCAGGTAGTCCGTGGTGATCTTGCAGCATTTCTTCCAGACACTGTATCCGGCGAGCAGGCCGTTATTTCCCACATCCATCGTTGCACGGCCCAGGTTTTCCAGGGCGGAGTTGAGCGCACTGCTGATGACTCCCATACGCTTCTCTCCTCTCCTTAACGGCCTCTGTCTCTCGGACGCTGCACGTCTTCTCGCCCATCAGCCGCTGCCTGATCCCGGGATCCCTTTTTATAGGACTCCACCATATTTTTCAGCTGCCGGTTTTCCACCGTGATCCGTTTTTCCTGCCAGCCTTCGCTGCCATCCTCCAGAGTTACCCGTCTGGAGATGGAAACGGATGTCTTTCCGTCTGCCGGAAGCTTCATCCAGTATCCTTTCCCGAACTGATTGTCATGGATGAGCTTTGCCGGGACAACAAAGGACGGCCAGGATTCAAACGGTGTATTCGGGATCTTTACCCGTGCCAGCTCTGCTCCCTTTTTGGATGTGAAAAACTGGCAGAGTCCTTTTCCAAAATGCAGGCTGACTTCCTCCAACTTCTGCCCTTCTCCCTTCTGCGCTCCGCCACGGGATGCCTGTTCTGCCTCCATAGGATCGATCTCCCCGAACGGCGTATCAAACGGCGACCCGAATGTCTCCTCCGGAGTGCCCGCTTCCGGAAAGCTGCCCGGGAAAGGCATTTCCGGATAGGATGTTTCCCGGTATGCGGTTTCCGGCTCCGATACCATACCTGCCACGCCTTCCATCATCTGGCTGTAGCCAGGTTCAAAATCCAGATCTCTGTTCTCTTTCATGCTGTAAATCTCCTCTCTGTTTCCTGCGATAATGACATGATCCAGACAGGGGATGCCCATTAGCTGCCCTGCCAGGATCAGTCGTTTTGTGGTTTCAATATCCAGCATCGAAGGTGTCGGATCTCCGCTTGGATGATTGTGGATCATAATGAAGCTGCCTGAATTGGACAAAATGCAGGCCTTCAGGATGTTTGCAACATCAGCAATGGAAGTGTTGAGCGAACCGATGCTGACGATATTGAAATTGATTGGCTGGCTGGCATTATTCAGATTGACAATGCACACAACCTCCCGGTCATACCTGGACAGCTCTCTTTGCATCACCTCTATGGCTCGCCTGGGTGTGCTGATCTTCTCTGTGGAGTACAGGGTTCTTCCCTCCTCAAGGCGAACCCAGACTTCCTGCATCCGGTACATTTCCTCCGCCATCGGCGCTCACCTCCTCCGAAGCGCTTCCTTCTACACAAAAGGAAACGCTTATGATCTCTCCATCACGGATCTCTTCCGTTAGTTCCTTCAGCTGCTCTAATGTGATTTCTTTTTTCATGTCTCACCTCCGCGGGAGCTGCCAGCGAAGGCAGCCCCCTCTCATCTCATTTCACCAGGGAGATCACTGTGCTTGCACCGCACATCAGGATGCCGGAAATCACCTTTTTCAGGGACTGGGTCTGCTGGGAAGAGTCATGGCTCTGATACCCCGCAGCGAATTCAAATACGCCCCAGGCCAGCACAATCGCGCCTGCAGCTTTGATGATACCCAGCACCAGCGTATACAGGTTATTGATCTTTCCGGTGATCGCGGTACTGGATGCAAGTGCCGGAGTTGCTGCCATCAGTACAGAAACAAGGATGGTTCCGGCGGTTAATACAATTTTCTTTTTGTTTCTCATGTAAATGCTCCTTTCCGGGAAATTCCCATATAAAAAGCGCCTATCGTTATGACAGACGCTGAAAAAAGTTCTTGACTGTTTTTTGTGTGAACTCTATAATTGTAAATGAAAGAAGCACTGCGACAAGCGGTTAGCTTCAAGTATTAGTGTTAATATTCATTAACAACCGCTACTTGGCCGAGTGGCGGTTGTTGCTTTTTCTCTGGATCTTTAATGTGAATGTTATTCCAAACACATGAAAAGTCAAAGTAATCGGCATATGTATCACCTCCTTTCGGAGAATGATAGCCAACCGCCTGCCGCTATGCAGTGCTTCTGCCCTTAACGGGCTTTTTTATTTTAACAATTGTTCTTTCAAAATACAACTATATCATTTACTCTTGGACACTTTTCTTCTTCCACTGATCACGCCCGCAAGACCTGCAAGGCCGCATACAATGAGAAGAATGGCCGGCAGATACCGGTTATAATCTCCGGTCTTCACCGGTGTTGCAGTAACGCTGCTTCCCGGAGTTCCGGGAGTTGTGATAGTCTGGCTTCCCGGTGTGGAAGTTTTCTTCTTCCCGGTCAGGTCCACCAACTCATCTTTCGGCTGATCCATCATTTTCACATGGACGATCTCCGGAGAATCTGTCACCTCAAATTCGATGGTCTCCGCAATATCATAGCCCTTGGGGGCTGTCACTTCTGTCAGGGTATATTTCCCTACCGGAAGCTTCTCGATCATATGCGGTTCCTTCGTGGAAGTCCAGGACTCTACCTCTTTCCCATCCTTGTCCTTAATGATCAGCTTTGCGCCAGGCAGCTCCTTCTCAGTCGTGATATCCTGCTTGGAGATCTCAACTTTGGTTACATCGTCCTTCATCTCGACCTTCATCACTTCGATATCATCTTTCTCCTTTGCGAGAACAACCTCAAAGGCAACCTCTTCCGCAGTCACATATCCATCCGGTGCTTTCTCCTCCTTCAGGATATATTTCCCGGCATCAAGGATCATCTGATGCGGTTTGTCGGTTGAGATCCACTCATCGATCACCTTTCCGGATTCATCGGTCACACTGACATGCGCGCCCGGCAGTTCCTTCTCAGTCGTGATATCCGTCTTGGAGATCTCCACCTTGCGAAGCGGTGCATCCTTCATCTCAACTTTCTGGATTTCTGTAGTGTTTTTCACCTCAAAGGTGATCGTCTCCGCAGTTCCGTATCCATCCGGAGCAGTGATCTCTGTCAGGGTGTAGGTACCAACGGGCAGCTTTTCCATGTAATGGGGCTCCTCAGTGGATACCTATTCATCGATCTTCTTTCCTTCGGAATCGGTGATCGTCAGGCGTGCCCCCGGCAGCTCCTCCCCGGTTGTGATATCCGTCTTGGAAATCTGCACCTTCGTGATGTCATCAAACATCTCTACCGGCTGGATCTCAGCGGTATCTTTCACCTCAAAGGAAATAGCGGAAGCGGTGGCGTAACCTTCCGGAGCGATAGTCTCCACCAGGCTGTAGGTGCCGACCTTCAGGTTCATCATATGAGGCTCTGTAGTGGAATCCCATTCCTCAACGACATTGCCGTCTACATCCAGTACCTGCAGGTGTGCCCCTGGCAGCTCCTCTCCGGTTGTGATGTCCTTTTTGGATACTTCCACCTGGATCTGGGCATCTTTCATCTCCACGGTCTGTACAGACAGATCCGCCTTCACTTCAAACTGAATTTCTTCTGCAGTCGCGTACTTTTCAGGTGCAGCCACCTCGGTCATGACGTATTTGCCGACCTTCAGGTTGATCACATGGTCTTCCTCTCCGGAAATCCACTCATCAATGACATTCCCCTCCAGATCCGTCACTTTCAGGGAAGCACCAGGCAGTTCCTTTTCTCCTGTGACCTCTTTCTTGGAGAAGTGGATCTGCAGCTGTTCATCGTACATGGTCACCTGCTGGACGGTAATGGAATCCGTCAGTTCAAAAGTGATGTCTTCAGCCAAAGCATATCCATCCGGAGCAATCTCCTCCTTCAGGGTATAGATGCCTGCCGGCAGCCCTTTGATCACATGCGGTGCGTCGGAAGATACCCAGGTCTCTACCACCTGTCCATCTGCGTCGGAGAGTGTCAGGGTTGCGCCAGGAAGCTCTTCTCCTCCGGTGATATCCTTTTTGGAAATCTCGGCTACGTTCGGCTGGTTTGTCAGCTTGAGCGTATAGTGTTTCTGCCCGGCAATCAGCCCTTTCTCATCCACGGTAAATTCATGGATAGTGGTATCCAGGTTGTAGCCGGGAAGAGTTGCGATCTCGTAGATGTAATAGGTATTTGCATGAAGAAGATCCTCCGCATGAATCTGCCCGTTTTCATCGGTCACGAAATCTGTTCCCAGTCCGGAAATATCAGTGATCTCCAGTTCCTTTAAGAGCTTTTCTTCCAGGGCTTTCCGCTCCTTTGCAAGTCCTGCCTCAAAGGCTGAAAGCTCCTCTTCCTGATCTGCAATAAACTCTGCTCTGCGCTCCTCAGTCACATCACCCAGGTTCGCCAGAGCAACCTGCTGTTTCTCAAACAGATCCTGCTTTAAGAGCTCTTGGTCGGCGCGCAGCTGCTCTACTGCCTCTGCCACCTGTCTGGCCTTTTCTGCTTCCTTATCTACAGTAGAAAAGATACGGAAGGTAATACCTGCAAGGGCTGCGTCGGTATCCGCGTCCTCCTTAAACAGATCAAACTTTGTCTTTTCATTCGGAATCGTAAGTTCATACTGCACGGTCTCCACCTGCCTGTCATAGGTGAGAGTCACTTCCTGCGGTGTATCATCCACAGCATAGTACTGGGCTGACCCGGTTTCCACGATCCGGTAGCTTCCCAGAAGCAGTGCACGGCTTGTGGCTGTTCCATCTTTCTGTGTAGTGATGGTATCTACCTTTGTCCCGGCTGTCAGGGTCAGCACTTCCCCGTTTACTTCTTCGGTTCTGACTTTGCCGGAAGCATCTTTGATATCCTCTGCAGCATAAATGTCAAAGGTAAAGCCTTCGGATAATGTCTCTTTTGTATCAAGATCCGCCTTGATCACTTTGATCTGTCCGCGCTGGGGAACATCTTCCACTTCTGCCAGGATCGGAACGGTCACATCGTCATCCACTTTTAAGGTGACTTTCTGCTCCGGTGCGAGCAGGAACCCTTCCGGTGCTTCCACCTCTTTGATGGTGTATGTCCCCGGCTCAAACCACTGTGTAAAAGCGATGATACCTTCCTCATTTGTCGTAAAGGTATCGGTCACTTTGGAGTAGTCGAGGTTATCCGGCATGGACAGTACGTTTCCATCCGTATCCAGGATCTGGAACTTTGCCCCCTTAACCGGGATCAGTTCCCCTGTCAGCGCATCCTTCTTATGCAGGACGATCTGCAGCTGAGGCTTCTTATTGGTGATCACATAGTGGAGCGTGACGCCGTTTTCATTGACCATGATCTCTGCTTCGTCAAGACCCTGATAGCCATCCGGTGTCCCGGCTGTCTCAGAGATTTTCCACTTACCATAGACGAGGGCATCTTTTTCCGTCTGCGCATGACCGAAGCGGTCAGTCACGATCTGAACCTGCGGCACCGTCTCATCCTCATGGGTCAGGGTGAAGGTAATCCCTTTCAGCATTTCCTTATCAATCCATTCCTGAAGGATGGACATCTTTACGTTATCATCCAGATATTTCATGACGGAAACTGCTCCGCGGATCACCTGCTCATAGGAAGAGACGACTGCTTTCTTATTCTCGATCACATCCATGGCTGCGCCGTTTACGGTCACAACATCATCGATCACCGTCTTATAAACAATCTCATCCAACAGATAACCTGTCGGTGTCTGGGTTTCCTTTACATAATAGGTTTCATAGGGATAAGGGATACTCTCCGCCTTTCCGCTTTCGTCCGTCGTCAGGACTTCCAGTACCTTCGTCATCTGGGCATCCTCATAGATGGTATACTCAGCACCTTTAAAGGTAACGGCGGTATTGTTCGGTTTCGCGGTCCCCTTCTCTTTGTCATACTTCTGGACGCTGATCGGTTTCCGGATGATCTCATCCACCATGGAAAGCAGGATGCTGTCCACCTTTTTCCCGTCCACCGTAAGTTCATTTCCGATCATGACCTCAAAGGTATGGTCATAAAGCTGGTATCCTTTTGGAGCCTTTGTCTCCCGGACATAGTAGGTTCCGTAATAGAGATCTTTGCTTTTCGCATGGCCTTTTGCGTCGGAAACCAGTACCTCTTCCACCTCCGTCAGATCCTGATCCCTATAAATAGTCACTTCCATCTTGTCGAAGCTGTAGTTCTGATTAAACGGTTCTGTCTTTCCGGTATCTTTATCGACCTTCTGAACTTCCAGCGGCTTTTTCTTTACCGGATCCTTCATCAGGATTTTTGCTGTTGCCTCATTATCTACTTTCACTGTATCATCGATAACTACGGTAAAGGTATGGTCATACAGATCATAGCCGGAAGGAGCTTTGGTTTCCTGTGCATAATAGGTGCCATAGTAAAGATCATTGCTCTTGCCGTACCCTTTATCATCGGTTGTGATGGTGGTCACAGCATTCTCACAGGCGACATCGGAGAAAATGGTCACTTCCATCTTGTCGAAACTGTACCTGTCATTGAAAGGCTCGGCTTTTCCGGTGTCCGCATCCAGTTTCTGCACCTCAACCGGTTTCATCCTGGGCTGATCTTCGAACAGGAGGTAGGCCTTGTCGGTATTCTTTCCATCTACTTTCACCTGATCGGCCAGGGTCACCGTAAAGGTGTGATCATAAACGTCATACCCCTTCGGTGCTGTGATCTCCCGGATGTAATAGGTTCCGTACTGGAGCGGGCTGCTCTTTGCATAACCCTTCGCATCCGTTGTCAGCGTCTCCACCAGGGAATTGAAATTCGCATCGGAATAGATGTTGACTTTCATTCCATCAAAGCTGTAACTGCTGTTATAGGGCTCCGTCTTTCCGGTCACTGCATCCTTCTTCTGTATCTCAATCTCTTTGGTTGCCCTTGAGTTGGAGATGGACGCGATCGCAGCACTGGCTGCAGTGGAATTGGACGATGTTACCGTGACCTTTACGATCCCGGTATTCAGGTTCCAACCTTCAGGAACGGAAATCTCCTTCACGTAGAAGGTTCCAGGTGTAACCTTATAGGCATCGGCGCTGCCGTCTGCTTTTGTCACGAACTCATGCATCAGCTTGGTTGCATTTGCGTCGGAATATACACCGATATGGCATCCGGACAGGTCGTAGCTCTTTCCATCAGAAGCAGTTTTCTTTACGGTCACATATCCTTCATCCGGCCACTCTACGGTCAGCTTTAAGTCGCTGCTGTTTGTATAATAACCAAAGCCAATATCCTGGGAGTTTTGCAGTTTCAGAAGCATGGCGTGGAAGTCCAGTGGATAGTTTGAGGTGATCTGATACTTACCTTTCAGCTTGCTCATATCGCCTGTCGCTTCCAGATGGAACTTCTCTCCGCCCTTGACCTTCGCGGAACCAGTGCTGCTCTTTCCGGTCGTTTCATTGACCAGCTTCACCCCATCCTCCAGGGTGATCGTCAGCACAAAGGCTTCATTTGCCTTCCAGGTAAAGGTTTCTGTGGTATTACTGGTTGCTTTTGTGGAAAGGCCCGGTTTTAACTCTGTCGCGGTCGGATCCGGCATTTTCTTTAAGGCTGCCTTGATCTCCTTTAACATGCTTTTGGCCGTATCAGAGAGGCTTCCACCAAATCCGGACTCGCCATCATACAGGTAGTCCACCAGGTAATGCTGCATGGCCCGCATCTCAGAACCGCAGCCATAGTTTGTCATGATAGTTTTGATGTTATAGCCATTAAAGGTATCTCCCCATCCGGGTCCACCATAGCCATAAAAAAGGGCCTTCCGAAGGTACTTGTCATCTCCGCCTTCATCGAGCTCAATCATGCTTGTATAGGTTGTCCCGCTGGGCGGGGATGTCATGGAATGCTGCATACAGTACGCGTATACGGTATAGGTTTTCCCATTCACCTTATAGCGGACGTACTTATAAGAGTCATTACCTCCGCTTCCCATTACAGAATTGAACGGGTGCAGGGTTCCATCGGAATAATAATAGTAGCTGCCTGCTTCCACGTCGGTGTTGTCATCCCAGTCATCACTGGCTGCTGCCGCCATCAGCATACTGCCCATGGCTGCGTCCTCTGACACCTCCAGAACGATATCCTCTTCCGGCATCTCAAAGGTAAAGGTATCCGGACCTGCATTGTAGCTCACCTCTGAATAAAGGATATCCGCCGTGTCGATCGTCTCATTGGATTCCTCCTTCAGGGCGGCCACAGCGGTCAGCGTACCGGCGGAAAGATCGGTTGTAAAGGAGACCGTCTCACCGGCATCGTAGATACCATCCTCATGGTCAAGGGTGACACCAAGTTCCTCTCCTTTTGCGATAACAACCTTGTATTTACCATCCATATCTTCGGTCTCCGCCTCAGGGTCTTCCGTTTCTTCCTCAGACAGATCTTCGGTAAGGTCTTCGGACTCTTCTTCTGCTGCCTCTGCTTCCTCTGGCATATCCTCTGTGTCAGTCTCAGAAATGACTTCCGTCATTGTCTCATCCGGATCAGACACTGTATCTCCGGTCTCTTCGATAAGGGTATCCAGGCCATCCGGCACAGCTGGCTCATCTTCATCCTCTCCATCGGATGTGTCTTCCTCATCTGATCCCTCATGATCACCTTCGGATGCGTCGCTTCTGGTTTCGCCCTCGCGGACCTCACCCAGTTCCATTACAACGACCGGTCGCAGAACATACCACATCTTTTCTCCACCGTTATGATTGACACGGTAGATCGTGCTGTATGTTCCGGGAATGCTTACATCCACCTCATCACTGACTAAGTCCACACTGTCGATCGCAGCATCATAGGAGATGTTGGTCAGATCCGTATCCGCATGGAACATGTCCCCGAGGGGAATATTCAGTGCATCGACCGTCATGATGCTACCCTGTGCAGGAAGTCCATCATCTTCAATCACAGCGGTAAGCTCAATCTCCGGAGCGCTTGACTGATCATTTCCTGTATCTGTTTCGGCACTGACAGTGTTATCTTCGGAATCCCCTGTTGCCTGATCCGCATCGGGGATCACTACAGGTTCTCCCGTTTCCTGGCTTACTTCCTCATGGTTTTCCGTGCCAACATCTTCCGGCACTGCCTGAAAAGGCTCCTCCGCTGCCTGCTCCGGAACAACTTCCACCGTATGGTCCGCAGCCGGACTTTCATAAACCAGTGAGAACCAGAGATCTTTTTCCGGCATCAGGAAGCTTACCTTGCCGTATTCGTCCACTTCAAAAGCGGTTTCTTCCTTTTTCTCATCCTTCAGGTGCAGTTCTGTCACCGTCACGTCGTTGTAGGGAGTAAAGGCAAACTCAACTTTCTCGTCTGCCAGATACTTCAGCAGGATATCTTTATCTTCCGGTTTCTTTTCTTCCGGCTGGTATATCCGACCCTCGTCCACCATGTAGACGATATCCTCATAATAAGGAAGTGTGATCGTATACTCTATCGCAGGTGCCTGGGTTTCAGGTTCTGCCGGAATACTATCTTCTTCTCCATATTCAACGTAAGTATCCATGGCATCATCTGCGTAAACCTTCATCGGTGCAATCATGTTTGTCAGCATAAGTGCCGCTGACATGGCAAGTGATATAACTCTGTTTGATTTGCTCTGCATGTTTTCCTCCTGTTTTCATTTCTGTCGTCATCGGTATCATCATCTCTTCAGCGGTCTGTCCCTTGGGCTCCCTGAAAATCTGCGCCCTTCCAGGTCTTGATCTCTCAGGCACATCTGCATCGCCTCCTCTCCGCACAACAGGGCATAAAAAAACAGACAGTCCGTTATAATTGGATTGTCTGTTCTTTCTACTGTGTTTTTCCGGGCATGCAGAAGGGACCGCCTATGGCAGCCCCGCTTCATGCATTTCTTGTTCTTTCCCTTTCCCGGTAAATACACTATACCACAGAATTAATGACATTTTTTATCCTTTTCTATCGAATTCTGTCGCCGAGTGTCGAAAAGTGTCGCCGAGTGACCAAAAGTGACCAAAAGTGTCGTGGCATCAAATATCCAAAAGAAAAGAGCCCTTCCCGAGTAGATATCGAGTCAGGCTCCATAGGCACATGTCCTATCCGGCTATATATTATTTTCACTTTTCCATACCAGTTTTCCCTGCACGGTCATGCGTATGGCAGATGATTCTGTACAGGTAGAAAGCGTCACGATCCGATCCTGCGTATCCAGTGATGCGCCGGTTGAAGGAGAAGACATCTGCAGCATCTTCTCCTGCCAGGTCTGATACGAGATAAAATCCTCAAACCTTACCGTAAATGTATCTGACCCTGTCTGGGCGTTATGGATGCTGCAGATCTCGTAAAGAAGGTCCGCCTTCGGTGTCAGCAGCCAGAAGTACCGGCATTTATCAAGCGTTTCTTTCTGCTGAAATTCCTTCAGCCTTGCAAACATGCTGCCATCCCGCATGTTGTGGCCGTAAATGATCGTGTTGTAGTTAAACAGCGACGGGCTGTTGAACGCATCCATAAACACGGAGCCGGCAAACAGATAGTTCCGATCGATGTCACGATGCAGGTAATATTCATTATCATCGGCCTGCATTACCGGATAGCTGATTTCTACCGCCGGTACCAGGATCCAGGCCACTATATCCTCGTTCCTGCTTTGCAATCCTTCCCAGTCTACACTGATTTTATCCGGCGCATCCGCAGGGAGCTTTGCAACCAGCGGCCGCCATACCTCTTTTTCTGCCATCTCTTCCTCCTTCTTTCTGGGGTGTGCAGGCTTCTCCTCTTCAGTGACGGTGCTGCTTGGCGCGGTTTCTTTTAGGGTATATTCCTCTTCAATCGCACGATATTCCTGCTGTCCCTTCCGATATCCGTCATATATATGACCTGCATAGACAATTCCAACACTCAGAAAAAGAATGGATACCAGCAATCCAATCGCGTTTTTTCCTTGCCTCATGCAATACTCCCTTCCGGCATATATGGGATCACTTCCCGGATCAGACGCTCCGCCTTTATACTCCTGGCCTGTTCACAGCTACTGTTATAGACCGTCAGTAATCTTTCAAGCGCACTTTTCAGCTTACGATACAGGTAACTGGGGCTTAGACTTGTCTGCTTGGCCAGAGCCTCAATCACAGAATCCTTGATGTAAAACTCATTGATCAGAAACTGTTCTTTCGCAGGGATCTGAAGGATGCAAGTCCGCACGAAATCAATCTGGTCTTCCAGCTCATAAAGATCCCGCATACGACACACCATGCTTATCGTCTCCTCTTCAATATCTCTCTCAGAATTCAGTAAAACGTGAAGTACCTTATCTGGAGAAAACCCTCTGGAGACAATGCCGCTCTCATCCGGGTTTTTAGCAAAACTATTTCGCTGGATTGCCTCCTCCAATGTCTCGACGCTTACTTTTACCAGACGTTTTTCCTCATCCAGATATTTCTCCCGCTGATTGATTCCCTTCAGAAATTCAATCATCTCCGGTCTTGTCATCTTTTCCATCAGCATCCCTCCACATATCACATCCAAAAATCTGTTCGTCTTCCCACTTTCCGGCAATCAGTAAAGACAGCAGAAAAACACCCAGCATTGTTCCAAAAAACAAACCAATCAACAGTCCGATCAATCCATCACTCATCTTTCATATCCTCCATTCGCTTTGATATAATAAGTGTAGCAGATATTTCCCGCCTCAAAGTCTCATTAACAGTGGGGATTGTCTCTATTCTGTACGATTTGTTTCACTGATGTGTCAGGGATGTGTCAGAATTCCAAAAAGAAATGACCTGTCTGTTCATCCCCAAAGGAGTATTTCGAAACACTCCTTATTGCATATGGGGATACGACCGGATAAACTATAGACAGGGCATGTGAAAAGCAGATACCCAGGTATACAAAGGGGATGTTTTTGCAAATCCATACCAAAGTTATTATGTGAGGAGGTGTCATTCATTGACAGATGAGAAAAAATATGAAGCGCTGAACGATATCCTTGAGAAATCCTCCTGCATTGCGTTTCTGGGTGGGGCCGGCGTCTCTACAGAAAGCGGCATACCAGACTTCAGAAGCAAAAACGGACTCTATCATAAGTCAGATAAAAAGTTCCGGCGCTATCGTCCAGAATATCTGCTCAGCAGTGAATGTCTTCACAGGGAAAGTGAAGTCTTTTTCTCTTATTACCGCAAAAATCTGGATGCCAGAAAAGCCTGCCCCAACGTTACGCATATCAAACTGGCTGAAATGGAACGTAAGGGCAAACTCGCCGGCATTGTTACACAGAACATTGATGGTCTTCATCAGATCGCCGGAAGTAAAACCGTTCACGAGATCCACGGCACCGTCCGCAGAAACTATTGCGTCTCATGCGGCAAAGAATATGATGAGAACTACATCTTCGACAGCACAGATCCTGTTCCCAAATGTACATCATGTGGAAAGATGGTACGTCCTGATGTGACTCTGTACGGAGAGATCCTGCCCAGCCCTGCCTATGAGAATGCAGTGGATTTAATGAACAGAGCTGATTGCCTGATAATCGGAGGAACCTCTTTACAGGTGGGTTCCGCCGCGCAGATGGCACATCTGTTTCATGGGGATCATCTCATTATTGTGAATAAAGGGAAGACTCGCATGGAAGGCAAGGCTGAGCTTGTCTTCCATGAAAGTATTGGATTTGTTTTTGATCAGATCTGGTGATGAACGGCAGAGAGAATAATTTCTTTTTACAGAGACTGCAGAATATTTGAGACCATATCTATCGCCCGGTCTACCTGTTCCTGAGCATTGCGGATCTTTGACTGTACCAGATAATCTGCAACGAAGCCGTCAAAAAAGAAATCCGCAAATGTCAGGAAATCGCCTATCTCGATCCGGAGACCATCTATGGACTGTACATCCCGCAGCTCTCTCTGAAATACCTGAAGATCCGCCTTTGCCTGTTCAAGGCTGCGGGAGGCGTCCCGGACTTTCGCATGCTTGAGAAGTCCGGATAACCCGCCCCCGCCAAACAGATCAATGATACCCCAGTTCCTTGCACTTCTCAGATAATTCCTTGCATCCTGCAGGCTTGCCAGTGCCCTCTGGCCGGCCAGCCTTGCTTCTCTTTTCTCTTTTTCTTCATTATACATGAAATCCACCCCCTCATCCTGATGTCCTGTTACAAAACTGTAACGACCGGCTTCCCGGAATGATCCAGCAGCGGTGTAATACCACCTGCATATCCGCTTTTCCAAACCAGGTATGTCACTCCAGTCTCCTTATCAACCATGATCTTCTTCTGTCCATTATCCGACAGGCTGGTTCCTTCGGTATAAATGACTTCAAATCTGTTTTCTTTTCTCATTCTACATTCCTCCTCACAATCTGCTGAAGAAACCTCTGAAGAACGGTACAATCACTTTACTGAAGATTGCCACCAGGATAATAACCGGAAGCAATCCGAAACCGATCCGAAGGATCAGTCCCATAGCCCAGAAGAAAGCCAGGAAACCGAATATCTTTCCGATCGCACGGTTGGCCTCGCGGCCTCCAAAGAATACAGAAACTAAAATCCAGAATACAAACAGATTCACCAACATCGTTCATCTCTCCTTTGCATTAAAAAAAGACCTTTATCATGACTACTGCTGCCACAATAAAAGTCTCGCTCTTGATAACCCTTACCGGATGCTCATTGCATCGTGATGACGGTTGCAGGTCCACCAACTGGTGGTTTGCTACTCCCTTGTTATTGATTGATAATTATTTATCACATTCCTGTGTTTTTGTCAATATCTTTTTTTCAAATCATACTTTTTTCTGAGGTATAGGAAGGGCCTTGCCATATTTTCATGACAAGACCCATTGCAAGGTATCCATCGCCGTCACCGGCGTTTCTATCACGCACATCGGATATCATCTCCTCCGCACTCGCTTAGCTGCCACAGCAGCTGATCATCAAACAAATTATCCTTCAATCATAATTGTCTTCTTTTCCGGCACCTGTGGCGCTTCCTTCTTAGGAATCTGCAGGCTCAGAACACCATGCTTGAAACCAGCCTTGATGTCTTCCTCTGTCAGGTTTTCTCCTACATAGAAGCTTCTCTGCATTGCACCGGCGTAACGCTCCTGACGGATCAGTTTGCCTTTCTTGTCATTCTCGTCCTTGTCCAGGCCTTTCGCAGCGCTGACAGTCAGATAACCGTTGTTTAGTTCAATCGTGATCTCGTCTTTCTTGAAGCCCGGCAGATCAATATCTACTTCGTAGTGGTCATCATGCTCATGCACGTCCGTCTTCATCAGCCGGTCTGCATGTCTTCCGTAAAGCTTCCGTTCGGTTCTGTCCAGATCTCTGAAATCCGGAAAATCAAACCAGTCATCAAACAAATTCTCTCTGAAAAAACTCGGCATCAACATAATCAATTCCTCCTTTAACTCAATCTTCTGTATCAGCTTCATGAGCATTGGGACGGAGGGTTTGGATCGGTGAGCCTTTCGCTTTCCTGATCTTCTTCGTTCCTTTGTTCTGACTATGTTATAACACCAAAATTAGCACTCGTCAAGCTTAGTGGCTAACAATTTCTGTGAACTTTTTGTGAAACGAAGCATTATCCAGTTTCCACGGATGAAATTAAATCACCCGCAGCATGTCGATCAGTTTTGCCTCAAGGATCGTGAGTGCAATCAGGGCGGCCTGCGCAAGCTCCGGCAGCCAGAACATCAGTGTAGAAATAACCAGCACAACTATCAGGTTTCCTCCGGAAAACGCTCCGCTGAAGAAAAGAATTCCGCTAGCAATAGCGAGGATGACACCCAGTCCTTTGAGGATGATAGTTCCCACGCCGACAATCAGGCTCCCTGCCAGCTGCACTGCTCCAAATGCAACCATCACAATGATTCTGGCCACCCACATAATCATAGTTTTCACGTTTATACTCCTGTTGATCTTCATGCTCTACTCCTTTCCGCCTGTCATGCCGGCAGAGATATCTGTTATTTGCTCCATGCCAGCTGGGGCATATCATGATGAACTTCTGCCTGGTAGTATCCGTCAATAGTTGATGGAGCGTTAAACAGAGCTGCCAATAAATACTTCCGGATATTGTTCACCTTGGTGGTGTTCCTGCGCAGACAGTCAAGCACGTACTCGATATGACTGTAGTTCAGTTTCAACAGTTTGCTCCTTACGACACCTGCCGGATACTGGTTACTGGCGATCAGGATATATTCTTGCCTGCAGAGCACCGTTTCCAAAAGCAGGTCAACAATACCATCTATCAGCTCACGGTCCTGCTCATGAGAGATCAGCAGGCTGTCATACTCGATGTTCTCACAGATCAGGCTCCGGTACGCCTGCGCTGTTTCATCAGGCGAGATCCTCATTCGCATCGCATCGTATCCCATCAGCCGGCTGGCTGATCCGATAAGATTAGATTCTCTCTGACTCTTGTAAGTATAATTATTATTAGTCTGATTCTTAAGAGGTGCAGGTTTGGGGACTTCTTGAAGTGCAGATTTCTTCACCTCTTGGGTGCCCAAACCTTCACTTCTGGAACCGTATGCGTTTGAGTCAGAGGTTCCCATTTCGTTACCTCTGGATCCAGTCTCCTGCATATACCCCTCAGCAATCCGGACCGAATCTCCAGCAGCTGCCTGTTCCTGAGATATATCTGCTGCATCCGCCACAGGCTTAGATGTCCGGTAATCTGCACCTCTGGCCTCGATCTCACTCATAAAACTCTTTACATACAGGATATTGGGGAGGCCGTGACCACGCCGTTTCTTCTCCAGAAGTCCAAATATCTCCAACTCTGACAGCAGATCCATCGCTTTTTTCTTTGTGAAGCCAAGATCTTCCATGATCTCACCTATCTGATAGATGATGTAAACCCGGTTTTCCTCGTCAAACCAGCCATTCTTCATGGACAGGCTCATCCGATCCAGAAGTACCCCATACAGCACCTTTGATGCCATGGACAGGCTTTGAAAGGATGGATCTGTCAGCATAACCCGCGGGATCCGGACGAAGCTGAACTGCTCCGCCTGGGATCCATAATAATAGTTGAATTTCATCACCAGTCTTCACCCCCTGACTCGTCATCCTGCCGCTGTTTCCATTCGGCAAGCAGTTTTTCAATAACACTTTTCATTTCAGACGTTGAATAATCTTCGGGAAAATATTCCCTCAGCTTCTTTTCAGAGAAAGAGACCTTTGAAGAAGGCATTTTGCCTGGTTGGCTGTTATTCAGTAGGGCAATCATCTTGGCCTCCGACATAGCACCAGCCTGCAACTGCGTCCGAAGAATACCCACCTGGTTCAGTTTTATTGCCCCGTTGTCTCTGATGTACTCATACAACCATTTCTGGATTTCCTTATCGATGTAGGAAATCTCTACAGCTACTGTGAACTGCAGACGCTTCTGATCTACATATTCGAGAAGCTCTGGGATCAGTTCTGTGAGGCGGATAAACCGATGAACCTGTTGAGAGCTTTCTCCTAATTCTTCAGCCAATATATCTCTTGAAAATTTCCCCGATAAATTTTGACCAATTTGGCCAGAATTTTCTTTTCTCGGCCTTCCAGCTTGCCTCTTCATCGCATCCATCTTCATTTTGTACGCAAACGCCTTTTCACTCGGAAGCAACTCTTCCCTTTGGATGTTCGCATCCACCATTTTGACAACGGCTTCATCGTCCGTCATGTCCCGGATAATGGCAGGCACACAATCCATTCCAAGAATGCTTGCAGCATGCATTCTGCGGTGGCCAGATACCATCTCATAGATATCGTTTCCGATTGGTCGGATCAGCACCGGTGACAGGATGCCATTTACACGGATGCTCTCGACCAGATCCTGCATCTTATCATCATCCACCACTTTAAAAGGATGATCCTTGAATGGACGGATCTTTGAGATCTCGATATCCATTGCAGACTCTTCGTTGCTGACTCCAAGCAGTTCCTCTACGCTTTTCAGATGGATCTTCTGACCCGGTCTCATTTTTGTACTCATGCTCCCATTACCTCCTTTGTCAGGTTCGCAAAACTCTCTGCTGCTTTACATTTCGGTGCATACCGGAAAATGCTGATCCCTTCCGAACTTGCTTCCTGGATCTTTACCGAGAAGGGGATATAGGTCTGCAATACACCTACCTCCTCACTCATTCCGTAGCTGTCCCGCAGCATTGCTGTGATATCCTTTGCGTAGTTTGTCCGGTAATCCACCATCGTGATCAGGATTCCTTCGATGGAGAGTGTCTTATTCAAACGCTTCTTCACCACGGAAATCGTTTTGATCAGCATCTGCAAGCCAATGATCGGAAGGTACGCAGCCTGGACTGGAATGATAACACGGTCGGCAGCCACCAGCGCATTAATCGTCATGACACCTAAAGATGGCATGCAGTCTATTAGAACATAGTCGAACCGATCGCGGATTGTCTCGATATACTCTCTGAGGATCATCTCCCGGCTCATGGTGTTTGCCAGTGATACCTCGATACCGGAAAGCTCCATATTTGCAGGGATCAGATCCACACCCTCGATGTGGTGCAGCATCCCGTAGTCTTCCGGGAATTCTTTCTCATCAATAATATCCCTCATAATCGTTGCCAGCGTGACGGTCAGCGCGTCCGGATCCTGAAATCCAAGACTTACGGTCAAACTTCCTTGCGGATCTGCGTCAATCAGGCAGACCTTCTTACCTGCCATCGCAAGCCCGATCCCAAGATTTACGGTCAATGAAGTCTTGGAACAGCCTCCTTTCTGGTTACATACGGCATAGACAATACACATATCTCATTCCTCCTTTACTCTGCCTGTGATTCAGGCATACTCATCTGCTGTTTCAGGATCTCCAATATTCTTCGTTTCATCTCTTTTGCAGTCATCCCTTTGGGAAAGAACTGGTAAAGCTGCTCATTCTTAAAGGAAACCCGGTTGATTTCCCCCTTCTTAACTTCCGACAGGATCTCCCGCATCTTATTCTGCGTGAGTGTTCCTTCCTGGCTGAGCTTCTTGATCCGCTGCGCCTGGGAGATCGAAGGTGCGGACTGTACATAAGCCATAGCATCGATCAACTCTCTTTGCTCCTCCTGGCTCAGGAATGCCACCTCGAATGCCGGATTAAAAGAAATCTCCTCATCATCCAGCATTTCCAGAAGCTCAGGGATCAGTTC
>CACYXH010000018.1 GCA_902778245.1 uncultured Lachnospiraceae bacterium
TGGAACCTTTATGATCAGCCCGGCTGATACGCAAGTGGCTGTGGAAAACGCCCTTCGGAATGGTGCAAGACTCATCGATACGGCAAACGCATACATGAATGAGAGCGCAACCGGACGGGGCATCAAAAAGAGCGGCGTGCAGAGAGAGGAAATCTTCCTGGTGTCAAAACTTTGGCCTACCGTATATGAGAAGGAAACAGCTGTGGATGAGATGCTGAAGCGACTTGATACAGACTATGTGGACGTCCTTTTCCTTCATCAGCCTACGGATAACTGGCGTGAGGGATATAAGAAAATCGAAAAGGCGGTCAAGGAGGGAAAGGTAAGATCCATCGGACTTTCCAACTTCTCCGCAGAGGAAGTGCAGGAAGCCATCGATACGATGGAGATCAAACCTCAGCTGGTACAGGTGGAGGCGCATCCTTATTATCCGCAGACAGAGCTTAAGAAGAAGCTGGCAGAGACAAAGATGGGTCTTATGGCATGGTCACCGATCGGACATGGAGATAAGAACCTGATCAATGAACAGGTATTTACCGACCTGGCTGCAAAATACGGCAAGTCCAATGTTCAGATCATCCTTCGCTGGCATGTACAGAGCGGTAATGTGGTGTTCCCGGGATCAAAGAATCCTGACCACATCAAGGATAACTTCGACATTTTTGATTTTGCCCTGACAGATAACGAGATGGCCGAGATTGCAAAAGTTGACAAGAATGTGCGTTACTACAATGCAACGCCGGAGCTGGTGGCATCCTATAAGACGATGGAATTGAAAGAGGATCTGTAAGATCTGGTCGAACAGGAGAGTGCAATATGGCAAAGGAATTAGCGCTTTATTTTTCAGTATATGGAACGGCAAAGATCGTAGCGGAAGAGATTGCAAAGCAGATGGGAGCGGATATCCGTGAGATTATCCCGAAAGTTCCTTATGACGGGAACCGGGATCACTATAACGCACTGCTTCGTGTGGCGCAGAAGGAGCACGATACGAACGCAAGACCTGCTATCAGGGAAAAACTTCCCATCGAAGATTATGACCGTATCTATATCGGTTACCCGATGTGGTGCTACACTTTCCCTATGATCATTTATACACTGTTTGACCAGTATGACTTCAGCGGGAAGACGATCATCCCGTTTAATACGCACATGGGTTCCAGGGACGGCGGAACATATCAGACGATAAGAGAGCTTGCACCGAAGGCAACCGTGCTCACCGGGCTTCCGGTGGAGATGAGCGATGCGGAGAGCGGACCTGCGGATGCTGTGACTAAGTGGCTTGAGAGTTTAAGGTAACGATATATAGGCAGGGGCTTAAAACTGCTCCTGCCTTATTGGAATTAAGGAGGTATCACGCAAATGGAAAGCTTCACATATAGTTATCCGGTAATGGTATATTTCGGAGAAAAGGCGGCTGTGAAGAACCTGCCAGCAGAGCTTGCAAAGACAGGTGAGAACGTTCTGCTTGCATATGGCGGCGGGTCGATCAAAAAGAACGGAGTTTATGACGAATTGATGGGCATACTGAAAGCTGCCGGAAAGAAAGTGACGGAATTTACCGGGATTATGTCCAATCCAACCTATGAGAAGGTTCAGGAAGGTGCAAGACTTGCAAAAGAAAACGGGATTGACTTCATCCTTGCTGTCGGAGGATGTTCCGTTATTGATTGCTGTAAGGTGGTATCTGCGCAGGCGAAGCTTGATAAGGACATCTGGGACTTTGAGTATACTGAGCACGGTGCTCCTGCAGAGTTCATTCCTATGGGTGCGGTGGTTACGGCATTCGGCACAGGTGCGGAAATGAACAATGGTGCCGTGATCACGAACGAGGAAAAGAAATCGAAGTCTCCCCTTTGGGGAGCTTTCTATGATTTTGCAATTCTTGATCCGGCATACACCATGACCATGCCGATGCAGCAGGTTATATCTGGTGCTTTTGATTCTCTGTCTCACAGCATGGAGACCTATATGGGATCTCCGAGAGAAGTAAATCTGTCAGATGAGATTAACGAAGCAACACAGAGAAATATCATAAGAAACATCCGAAATACTCTTAAGAATCCGGAAGATATACAGGCCAGAAGCGAACTCATATGGGCGGCTGCAATGGCTGAAAACGGTATTTTGAAGATTGGAAAGGTGACGGATTTTCAGTGCCATATGCTGGAGCATCAGCTGGGGGCCTATACGGACTGCAACCACGGACAGGGACTTGCGGTACTTCATCCGGTACTGTACAGACATATGCTGCCGGAGGCAGTACATCAGTTTGCGAGACTGGCAGTGGAGGCGTGGGAAATCAGTTCGGATGGCAAGAACGAAGAAGAACTGGCTAAAGCATTTATAGATGCACTTTCAGCTTTTATCAGGGAGATCGGTCTTCCGACATCCTTTGCACAGATGAATATCCCGGAGGACACTGATTTCAAGGCGATCGCAGATACGACCATTTTGACCGGCGGGTGCGCGAAGAAATTCAGTAGGGAAGAGTTGTTGGAGGTGCTTTTGGAATGCAGATAAAGAAACTGATTGCAATGTGTTCTGCTTACTACTGACTATTCTTTTTAAGGCTGTCCTCAGTCTTGGACTTTCCGCATGCGGTGCAAGCGGCGGGACAACTTTAGGTGGCGCAGCCCAGGCGGACGCGCCTTCTACTGGCAGCGAAGAAAATGTTGTGCTTGATCCGGCATTCCAGAATGAGGTTCATGTGACTTCTGATGAGCCATATGTGATGAGCGGCGACCAGACGTACTGGGTAGAAGATAAAGTGCTGAATAACGGATATATGATGCCTCTTTGAACGTATCTCAGAAATCGAAGATGTCTCTGACCACTTTCGCGGCCTCTTCGTCCAGGATCCATTGTTTGTTATCATTCGGATCATTTAGAAATCCGTAGGGGACATTGGTTGTCAGGCGCTCGGATCTTCCTGTTGGTGTCTCTGGCATAAAACTCATTGAACCAGTTCCGGATTCCGGCAAAGTCATTGTCAATGCTGTTCGGGTCAATTGTGTCATAATGATCATTGACAGCGATATACCGGACGCTATGTTTGGCAAAGGTGATGTTTGTGAGCATTCCCACCATCGCAGAGTTTACATAAGTCCAAAAAGGCACAACGCTAAAATAGGAAAAAGGGCATTGACATATTATATCGCATGCGATATAATTCAAACAAAGAAGTCGCGTGCGATATGTTTTGGAGGATAGGATGATGGATGACAAATATGTCGCTTTGAGACTGAAGAATCAGCTGTGTTTCCCTTTGTACGCTGTTTCAAACATGATAACCAGAAAGTATAAGCCCCTGCTCGACAAACTCGACCTGACGTATACCCAGTACATCGTCATGATGGTTCTATGGGAGGAAAAGAAGGTCAATGAGAAGTTTCTTTGTGAAGCTCTTTGCCTGAAATCCAATACGGTAACACCGCTCCTGAAAAAACTGGAGGCAAAGGGCTATATCGAAAAGACAAAAGATTTAAGCGATGAGCGTAACTTGGTGATCACCTTGACTGAGGCAGGTGACAAGCTGCAGGATAAAGCCCTGTGCGTTCCGGAAACCATAGCACAGGAGTTTCACCTGACGCAGGAGGAAGCGATGGCGCTGTATCAGATCCTATACAAAATGCTGGATGAAGAAAGAGCAAAAAGCGCGGAACAGTAAGACATATTATTGCAAAGGAGTAAACGAACATGAAGAACTACGATGTTATTTTTATCGGAAGCGGACATGCCTGCTGGCACGGAGCTCTTATTCTGAAGATGCTCGGTAAGAGTGTTGCGCTGGTTGAAAGAGACCTTGTCGGCGGCACCTGCACTAACTATGGCTGTGATGCCAAGATCCTTCTGGACTCTCCGTTTGAACTGAAAGAGGCACTGGATCGTTACAAGGGGATCGGTGTCACCGGCGACAGTCAGATCGACTGGACTGCTCTGATGCAGTACAAAAAGCAATATATCGGAGCGATGCCCGCAGCGCTGGAAGGCATGTTCTCTCAGTTCGGTTTTGATTTGCTCAGAGGTGAAGCGAAGTTCGTTGACAAAAACACCATCAGGGTCGGAGAAGAGACCTACGGTGCAAAGCATTTCGTAATCGGCACCGGGCAGATCTATATTCCCATGGATATTCCGGGAAAAGAGTATTTTCATGACTCCCGTGAGTTCCTTGATCTGGACGTCATTCCAGAGCACGTGACTTTTGTCGGTGCGGGCATCATCTCCATGGAGTTTGCCTCTCTCTGCCTGTCACTTGGCAAGAAGGTCGATATCGTAGTCCATTCAGACAAAGCTCTTAAGCAGTATCCGCAGGAGTATGTTCAGACCGTTATCGAGAAGATGAAGGCGCAAGGAGCGAACTTCGTCTTCAATGCCAACGTCAGTGAGATTGAGCGCACAGGATCCGGCTATGTGCTGAAGACCAAGGAAGGCCTGAGCATCGAGACTGACTATATCCTAATCACTGTCGGAAGAAAGGCCAATGTTGATGGCATGGACCTGGATAAGATCGGCATAGAGTATTCCGACCGCGGGATCAAAGTAGACGAGCATCTTCGCACAAGTGTCAAGAACGTCTATGCTTCCGGTGATGTTATTGACAAGAAGATCCCGAAGCTCACGCCTACCGCCGAATTTGAATCCAACTATATCGCCATGGATATCCTGAATCCTTTAAGCGGAAAGATCGATTATCCCGCGATCCCGAACCTTGTATTTACCCTCCCCCGAATTGCGCAGGTCGGTGTTTCTGTGGCAGAAGCAGAGGCGCATCCGGAGCTTTACCGCGTAGAAAAGAATCCGGTCGGTGCGACCATGTCCTGGCTGAATAAAAACCAGCGGGACGAGCATTTCACGTTTATCTTCGACAAGAAACAGAAGCTCGTCGGCGCTGCAGTCTTCAGCGATGAAGCCGGAGCATACATCGATATCCTGACGATCATCATCAATCAGAAGCTGAGTGTGAAGGATCGGCAGAAAATGGTATTCGCTTTCCCGACGCAGACTTATGGATTAATCTCATCTCTGATTCCGTTGTCCCTTAAAAAATAACAGTGGCTCAAGATGAATATAGCAAATAGATACTTTTCAATAATTTTGGAGCACAACATGAATACAGTCTATGATTTTACAGTAAGAGATAGGCAGGGAAACGATGTAAGTCTGTCAGAGTATCAGGGCAAGGTACTTTTGAAGAACGCGGCATTGAAGAAATATGCCGACATGAACAACAGGTTTTTCGGTGACAAAGCATATATCGGATGGAATTTCAAAAAGTTCCTTGTGGATCGGGAAGGCAAGGTCATCGCACGGTTTGAGCCGACAGTAGATATGAAGGAAGTCAGAAGCGCTGTCGAGGCAGTTCTGTAAAATAATCAGGTCAGCGTAAGGAGGAATATAGAATGGAGATTGCAGTAAGGTATTATACAAAGACTGGAAACACCCGACGCCTTGCGGAAGCAGTTGCCGAAGCCGTCGGTGCAGAGGCACTTCCACTGAGCTCTCCTATCGAAGTGCCGGTGGATATCCTGTTCCTGGGGAATTCTTATTACGCCTTCAGCATCGATCCAGAGGTGCGTGAGTTTATCCGGAAGCTGGATAAAAGTAAAGTGGGACGGATTGTGAATTTCGGATCGGCAGCCATGTTGAATTCCACATATAAAAAAGTCAAGGCCGAGGCGGACAAGGTTGGTATTCCCATGGACGAGCGCGAATTCCACTGCAAAGGAGAATTCAAAGGCGTTCATAAAGGCAGACCCAATGCTGAGGATCTTGCCGCGGCTGCGGATTTCGCAAAATCAATTATTAGCAAATGATGGGGAGGAAAAACAAATGAAAGCTCTTGTAACATTTTTCTCTGCCAGCGGTGTAACGGCTGCACTGGCGAAGCGTCTGGCCAAAGCCATTGACGCTCCCGCATATGAGATCAAACCGGCAGCGCCTTATACGAAGGAGGATCTGGACTGGATGAACAAAAAGTCCCGTTCAACCGTAGAAATGCAGGACAAGTCCTGCCGTCCCGATCTGGCAGATACGAACGCGCCTATAGTCGATGCGGACGTAATCTTTATAGGCTTTCCTGTGTGGTGGTATCGTGAACCGTCTATCATCGACAGTTTCCTGGAAGCCTATGATTTTTCGGGTAAAACCATTATCCTGTTTGCCACATCAGGAAGCAGTGATATCGGCAAGGAAGCGCCTGCGCGTGTTACAGAGATCGCTAAAACTGAGGTGAAAGCCAGCAAACGTTTTTCTGCCAATGCACCCGAAAACGAGTTGAAGGCTTGGGCAGAGAAATTTTTGAAGTAAGAACAGCACTCAGAACAAAAGAGAACGTACACAGCGCCAAGGATTCGTCCCTGGCGCTATTATTTCTTTATAGGGTTAAGGTGTCAAAACCTTATATAAATATGATTGTACCTTGAAAATTTAACACGATATAGTTGAATAGACATTGATGATTATGGAAAAATTAGGACTGGTTTTTCTGCTTTATTTTATGCTATTTCTTTTTTTAAAGCATTACTTATCAAGCAATTTTCATAATCCAATAGATTTTCAAAATTTAAAGCAGCCACTTTAAATCCAAAATGAAGTTTGGTTTCTTTTTTACCATGTGTTGGAATCTTATCAACACGATACTTCCGTCTCAGAAGTGATGGTAATGCTTCTACACCATTGCGAAAGTGTGCCAAAGCCCGGAACTCGTCAGTTTCCATAAAACGAAGCTGCTTGGCTCTGTTCACTGCTTTCCAGGATATTTCTTTCAATGCGTAGCTCTTTCTCATTTGTGGCTTATATTCCTGTAAATAGGGGACACCCTTCGCAATCGCATTTATTAAAATGAGCATTACATCTGTCATTATGTTCATCGTAATGAGTATAGATCGTTACCTTGTGATTAATGCATTCCAATAGTTCCTGACCATCTTTGCTAAAAGTGAACTCCGCAAAATTTGTAACATTTATGGTTCAAAAATGCTTGACCACTACACATCTTCAATGCGCTTAGTAAATTTAGTTAAGACGCGTACAACTATTTTGCAAAAATTTCTTCTTGTTCCTATTGACATATCCCTAAAAAAACATCACAATAAAAATGTAAATCATCGATTTGAAGCGCAGCTGAGGGTTACTTAGACGCATTGATACCCTGGAGAAGGAATAGTGGGAATGGCAGGTGACGCATTATGAAAAAGGCAGGCAGAAAGCTGGCATTTGGTGCCGCTGTTGTGACTGCGGCGCTGAATCTTACGGCATGTAATAACAGGAATGCAGCGGTCTATGGTCCGCCGGAGAGTGGAAAACCGGAGACGGATCTGAGTACGGAAGCAGAGAGTGTCAAACCGGAAGCGGAATCTGGTACCCAGACCGAGCAGCGCGTGGAAACGGAACTTATTACGGAAACCGAAGCGGCCCTTACAGAGTTTGACCCGGATGATAATCTGAATAATGACGTCTATGGTCCGCCCGAAGACTTTGAGATGAAGAACAACATGATTCCGGCAGTTTATGGGCCTCCTGAGGATATGCAATGAGAAAGGACAGCATGGAGGATAGCATCAGACAATTCAAAGCACAGCATATGGATCAGCTGAAGGAGTACCGGGAGCAGCTTTTTCATGCGCCGCAGCTGCGGCAGTTGTTTTTTGAGTTGACTTTGCGGTGCAATGAGCAGTGTTTCCACTGTGGGAGCCGTTGTACCGGCCGCGAGATAGATGGTCTTCCGATGGAAAAATATCAGGAGATCCTGGATGAGGTAAAGGAGAACTTTGATATTTCCAGGGTGCAGCTTTGCGTCACCGGAGGGGAACCGCTTTTATATGGGGATTTTTTTGCCTTAATGAATTATGCTCACAAACTGGGGTATCGTTGGGGAATGACCTCCAACGGAACGCTGATTACCCGGGAGGTGGCTCATCAGCTCCGGGAGGCCGGGATGGGGACGATCTCTATCAGTATTGATGGCCTGGAGGAGACCCATGACCGTTTCCGCAACCGGAAAGGCGCATGGCGAAAGGCGATGGAAGGGATACAGAACCTGATTGATGAGGGAGGATTTCATGCTATCCAGGTTACATCGGTGATGAACCATGAGAATATATCTGAATTGGAAGAGATGTATGAGATGTTTCTGGATATGGATATTGATTCCTGGCGGGTCATTGGCCTGGAGCCCATCGGACGCGCGCTGGAATACCCGGAGCGTATGCTGACAAAAGAGGATCAGCTGCGCCTGTTTTCTTTTATTAAGGAAAAACGGGAGGACGAGATGCCGGTCACTTACGGCTGCAGCCATTATCTGGGGCTGGACTGGGAGAGAGAAGTGCGGGACTGGTATTTCCTCTGTAATGCGGGTATCTATGTGGCCAGCATTATGGCCAACGGCGATGTGGGAGCCTGCCTGGATATTGAGCGCAGAGAAGAGACGATCCAAGGCAATGTGTATGAAGATCGGTTTACAGACATCTGGAATGATCGGTTCCAGATATTCCGCAGCAGGCTGTCGCGGCGAAATGCATCCTGCAAAATGTGTCCAGCAGAAAAGTGGTGCAGCGGCGGCGCATTCCACAGCTGGGATTATGATAAAAATGAGCAAATGATATGTATGAAAGATATTTTATTTTCTGTAACTTAGATAAAAAGTGACATTGACTAAGCGAGCATTTATTAAAGCAAAGAAGGAGGAACGATATGAAACGAGCTGGTAATTTTATGATGGTACTTTGCCTGGCAGCTTTCACATTGGCATTAATCGCAGGCGCGGAGGAAGCTTCAGGAGCATCTATTAGCCGTCCTAAAGAGTTGGATGATGTAGTGGGAAGCCTGACAGAAACCGGATATGAAAATAAGTTTTTCAATCTTAAGGTGGAACTGGAGGGCGGTTGGATTGGTGTTGATCAGGATGAATTGGATGAAATGAACGCTGATCGTCTGGAAATGTTACAGGGAATCAATGGGGAGTATGGGGAAAATCTAAAACAGTATACTTGTTTCTATGCAGACAGTAAAGAGGATCATGCGATGCTGAGTATGGTCGTAACAAATGCTTCCAGTCTGGGAACGCTGCTGAAAGCGGATACAATCATTGATATGTCTATGGACGAACTTGAGACAGCTTATAGGATGCTGGGTGTGGGAGAACTGTCCACAGAGAAGATAACGATTGAGTTTATGGGAGAGGAGAATGTACCCTGCGCGTATACTCATGGGACAAAAGGTGGTTTGGACATTTATTTTGCACAGGTGTTCGTGATAGAAGAATCTTATCTGATGCTAGTTAGAGCTACTGTGTTTTTGGATGATAATGTGCAGACTGTCTTGGATCTTGTACAGAAACTTGACCCAGAAGCTTAACCCTGCCAGATGAGTAATAATGCAAGGCTGTTAGACATCCGCAGACCCGCAGATTTCGGCCTTAGCCTCTTGACAACCCCATTTTCTTTCGCTAGAATAGAGAACATCGGAAAAGGTGATGAGAAAGAGGAGTACGTATGGCGCGTCAAAAGAGAGAACTGCTCACCGGCTGAAAGGCAGTTTGGAAAAGCGGATGCGGAAGGTAGCTTTTGAACCGGGAAACTGAACAGGTTCCTAAGGGAGTGAAGATTAAATTAGCGCTTCCCTAAGGGGACAGTAGGTTTTCACGCCCGCCCGGCGTTACAGGGAAAGAGGTATGTGCGTTCCAGTGTGCAGGAGCATATATACGAACGAAGGTGGTACCGCGATAATTCGCCCTTTGCATTTTTGCAAAGGGCGTTTTTTGCGCGAACAGTGAGCATGGCTCACAAAAATGAATGGAGGAAATTATGAGCAAAGAACTGGCAAAGACCTATGATCCGAAGGGAATGGAGGATCGCATCTATCAGAAATGGCTGGAGAAGAAGTATTTCCACGCTAAAGTCAATCCGGACAAGAAACCGTTTACCATTGTGATGCCGCCGCCCAATGTAACCGGACAGCTTCACATGGGACACGCGCTGGACAATACCATGCAGGATATCCTGATCCGTTATAAGCGCATGCAGGGCTATGAGGCGCTGTGGCAGCCTGGAACCGACCACGCGGCTATTGCGACGGAGGTCAAGGTGACTAATATGCTGAAAGAGCAGGGAATCGATAAGCATGAGATCGGTCGGGAAGAGTTCCTGAAGTATGCCTGGAAATGGAAAGAGGAGTACGGCAGCCGCATCATCAATCAGCTGTACAAGCTGGGAGCTTCCGCGGATTGGGACAGAGAGCGGTTTACCATGGACGAGGGCTGTTCCGAAGCCGTGGAAGAAGTGTTTGTGCGCCTGTACGAAAAAGGATGGATCTATAAGGGCAGCCGTATCATCAACTGGTGTCCGGTATGCCAGACCTCTCTGTCTGACGCAGAGGTTGAGCATGAGGATCAGGATGGCTTTTTCTGGCATATCAATTACCCCATTGTGGGGGAAGAGGGACGCTATGTGGAGATCGCCACTACCCGCCCGGAGACTTTGCTGGGGGATACCGCCGTGGCCGTGAATCCTTCCGATGAGCGCTACCAGGATATCATTGGAAAAATGCTGAAACTTCCGTTGACGGACCGTGAGATTCCGGTGGTGGCGGATGAATATGTAGATAAAGAGTTCGGTACAGGCTGTGTGAAGATTACTCCGGCCCACGACCCGAACGACTTTGAGGTAGGAAGACGTCATAATCTGGAAGAGATCAATATCCTGAATGACGACGCCACCATGAATGAGCTGTGCGGCAAGTATGCCGGTATGGACCGCTATGCGGCAAGAAAAGCCATGGTGGAAGATTTGAAGGAGCAGGGACTTCTGGTAAAGGTAGTTCCGCATACTCATGCGGTAGGCACCCATGACCGCTGCCACACTACGGTGGAACCCATGGTGAAGCCGCAGTGGTTTGTGCGCATGAAAGAGATGGCAGACGCGGCTCTGGAGGTGGTAAAGACCGATGAACTGAACTTTGTGCCGGAGCGATTTGACAAGATCTATACCCATTGGCTGGAAAATATCAAAGACTGGTGTATCTCGAGACAGCTCTGGTGGGGGCATCGCATCCCGGCATATTACTGTCAGGAGTGTGGAGAGATGATCGTCCAAAAGGGCGGAGCGCCGGAAAAATGCCCGAAGTGCGGCTGTACCCACTTTACTCAGGATGAGGATTCTTTGGATACCTGGTTTTCCTCTGCCCTGTGGCCGTTCTCTACGCTGGGCTGGCCGAAACAGACCCCGGAGATGGATTATTTCTTCCCGACGGATGTGCTGGTCACAGGATATGATATTATTTTCTTCTGGGTGATCCGTATGGTATTCTCTTCCCTGGAGCAGACCGGAAGATCGCCCTTCCACCATGTACTGATTCATGGACTGGTAAGAGATTCCCAGGGAAGGAAAATGAGCAAATCCCTGGGCAACGGCATTGACCCGCTGGAGATCATTGACCAGTACGGAGCAGACGCGCTGAGACTTACGCTGATGACCGGCAATGCGCCGGGAAACGACATGCGGTTCTATTATGAGCGCGTGGAAGCGTCCAGAAACTTTGCGAACAAGGTCTGGAACGCGTCCCGGTTTATTATGATGAATCTGGAAAAAGCGGAAGTTCCCGGACAGATTGATACGCAGCTGCTGACGGGCGCGGACAAGTGGATCTTATCAAAAGTAAACCGTCTGGCCAAAGAAGTGACTGAGAATATGGATAAATACGAACTGGGCATTGCGGTTCAGAAGGTCTATGACTTTATCTGGGAGGAGTTCTGCGATTGGTACATTGAGATGGTAAAGCCGCGCCTTTACAGTGAGACGGACGCTACTAAGGCGGCGGCTCTCCAGACGCTGAAGACGGTTCTGATTCAGGCACTGAAACTGCTGCATCCGTTTATGCCGTTTATCACGGAAGAAATTTTCTGCACACTGCAGTCCCAGGAGGAATCTATTATGATCTCGTCCTGGCCGGTGTGGAAAGAAGAGTGGAACTTTGAAGCAGACGAGAGATCGGTGGAAACCATCAAGGAGGCTGTGCGCGCCATCCGAAATGCGCGTTCCGGCATGAACGTTCCCCCCAGCAAGAAAGCCAAAGTGTTTGTAGTATCTGACAAGCAGGAGATCCGGGACATATTCGAAAATGGAAAAGTATTCTTCGCGACGTTAGGCTACGCCAGTGAAGTGACGGTGCAGGCGGACAAAACCGGCATCTCGGAGGATGCGGTATCAGCGCTGATACACGAGGCAGCGATCTATATGCCTTTTGCGGAACTGGTAGATGTGGAGAAAGAGATCGAGCGTCTGCGGGGTGAAAAGCAGAAACTGGAGAAAGAACTGGCCCGTTCTAATGGCATGCTTGGCAACGAGAAATTTGTTAGCCGCGCGCCTGCGGCCAAGATTGAAGAAGAAAAGGCAAAATTGGCAAAATACACTCAGATGATGGAACAGGTGAAGGAGAGACTGGCACAGCTTGGCGCTGAGTAAGGAAAACTTAAGAAACCCTTTACTAATTTTTTGAGGAAAACCAGTAGAATTTGCCTCGCTGCAATGATATGATAATAACAGTTCAGCCATTCATACAACAGTTATATAGCGTTCGCGCAAACTTGTTTGCAAAGAACGAAATATAACTGTTGAGATGTGCGGAAGGTGTGTATCATGAAAGGGGGAAATTTTTATGTGTGAACAGAAAAGACAGTATTTACTGGCAGGCGCATTTGTGACTGCCGCCGCGGTGTTATTCTTGTTATTTGCAGCGGCGAGGCCCGCTCATGCGGATTCTGCATACGGTTATATTCTGCAGGACAGTTCCTGGACCTACCTTACCAGCGATGATATCGCGGACATGCCGCTCCAGGTGATCTGCTACGCGAAAAATGAGATCTATGCGAGAAACGGGAGACGGTTTGTATCCAGAGAGCTGCAGAATTATTTTGATCAGCAGTACTGGTATTCCGGCATTTACGCGCCGGAGCAGTTTTCGGATTCCATGCTGAATGTGTACGAGACGGCGAACGTGTCTCTGCTCTCCAACAGTGAGGCAGCTCTGGGCAATTACGCGCTGGACTCAGGGTATTATGATTACAGTGTGATATACCGGTATATAGATTCTCATAATTATGATTATTACTACTATGACAGCTACTATGTGGATCCGGACAGTTACATTCTGTATGACAGCGACCGGCGTTACATTACGGACTATGAAATGTCCCAGCTTTCTTTGCAGGAACTTAACTATGCGAAGAACGAGATATATGCCAGAAGAGGACGGTTGTTCCAGTCCCAGGAGCTGAGCAATTATTTCTCCCAGAAAAACTGGTACTGGGGTTATATTTCCCCGGAACAGTTCTCCCCGGGATTGCTGAACGCTTACGAGTCGGCCAATGCGGCGGCGCTGGAGAAAGCGGAATACGCAAGACAGAGCGGCGGTTATATTCTGGATCAGAGCGGTTACAGCTATGCGGGAGTGGGATCCTACACAGGAAATTATGTGTACACGCCATCCACCAGCGATTATATTATCTGGGACAGCAATATCCGGTACCTGACGGATGCGGAGGTTTCCGCGTTTTCCCTGCAGCAGCTCAATTACGCCAGAAATGAGATTTACGCCCGCAGAGGCTACATCTTCCAGTCTCAGGAACTGAGAGACTATTTTGGCAGCAAATACTGGTACTACGGAACCATACCGGCGAGCCAGTTTACCGCGTCCGTGTTCAACAGTTATGAGCAGGCGAATATAGAGCTGCTTAAGAAATATGAATACGCGATTAATCCCAACGGGTATCAACTTTATTGAGGTAGACTATGTCCTTACAATTCATTCTGGGAGGTTCCGGCAGCGGAAAATCCCACAGGCTGTACACTTCCGTCATTGAGGAAGCACAGAAGAACCCGGGGAAAAATTATATCATTGTGGTTCCGGAGCAGTTTACCATGCAGACCCAAAGGGAGCTGGTGAGCCTGCATCCGGCCCACGGTATTTTAAATATTGACATTCTGAGTTTTCAGCGTTTGGCCTACCGGGTGTTTGAAGAAACTGGCACCGGGAAGACGGATGTGCTGACAGAAACCGGAAAAAATCTGATCCTGCGCAGAGTGGCGGCTCAGAAAAGGGAAGACCTGCAGTTTCTTGGAAGCAGGCTGGATAAGCCGGGGTATATCTCGGAGATGAAATCTATTCTTTCAGAGCTGACCCAGTATGAGATATCACAGCAGGAACTGGAAGAAATGATAAAACTGGCTGCGGCGAAACCGCAGCTTCAATTTAAGTTAAAGGATATTCAGGTGCTGCAAAAGGGATTTCGGGAATATCAGAAAGACCGCTTTATTACAGCGGAGGAATTGCTGGATGTCTTCTGTCAGGCTGCGGACGCTTCAGACATGCTGAAGAAGAGCGTACTGGCGTTTGATGGATTTACCGGTTTCACGCCGGTGCAGCAAAAGGCACTTAGAAAATTGCTCACGCTTTCTCCCAGGATCATAGTGACAGTGACCTTGGATGCGAGAGAGAGTATTGTGGGAGACATCCGGGAACACGAGTTGTTTGCTATGAGCAAAAAGATGATCCATATTTTGATGCAGCTGGCGAGAGAGACTGGAGCAGAACTTTTAGACCCTATGATCCTTCCTGGGGAGAAAGGGCGATTTCGTGAGGGAAGCGAACTTGGTTTTTTGGAGCGGAATCTGTTCCGCTATGGAAAAAATCGAGCTTTCCGGGGAGAAAAAACACCGGAGATTTCTTTGCATACTGCCGCCAATCCCATGGGAGAGGTGGTCTTTGCGGCCCGAACTATCAGCCGACTGGTAAAGGAGCAGGGATTAAGGTATCGGGAGATTGCGGTGATTGCCGGAGATTTGCCATCCTATGGTAATTATGTAAAAAAAATATTTGAGGAATACGAGATTCCATTTTTTATAGACCAAACGGTTCAGGTGCTGCTAAATCCCTGCCTGGAATTTATTCGCGGCGCATTTGGAATTGCGGATTCCGATTTTTCTTATGAGAGCGTTTTCCGGTTCTTGCGTACCGGGTTTGCGGGACTATCAGAAACGGAGACCGACCGTCTGGAAAATTATGTGCTGGCCAGAGGTATTCGGGGCAAAATATTGTGGCAGCAGGAGTGGGCAGAAGCAACTCTTCGTTTATCTGAGGAAGAGGCAGCAGTCTGCAATGAGTACCGACAGAGGCTGATGGATGTGCTGACTCCCTGGCTGGAGATATTTCAGCAGAGCCGGGGAAAACTTCGGGATTACGCAGAGGCGCTTTATAATCTGCTGGTGCGCTGTGGGATACAGGAGCAGCTAAAAATACAGGAAGAACAGTTTCACCGGGAGGGATTGCCGGATAAAGAAAAGGAATATAAGCAGATCTATCCGGTTTTGATCGGTATGTTGGATGAGGCGGTGGAACTGTTAGGGGACGAAACAGTCACCCGAAAGGAATTTCAGGAGATTTTGGAAGCGGGATTTTCTGAGGCACGGATTGGCATTATTCCTCCGGGCATTGATGAGGTGCATGTGGGGGATATGGAACGGACCAGATTGAATCATATTAAAGCCCTGTTTTTTATAGGTCTGAATGATGGCTGGATTCCCGCAAAGGAGGGACGGGGCGGGATCGTTTCAGAGATGGAACGGGAATTTCTGCAGGAAGCCGGGGTTGAACTGGCTCCCACTGCCAGAGAGAACGGTTATATTCAGCGGTTCTATCTGTATCTGGATCTGACAAAGCCCCGGGAACGGTTGTATCTGTCTTACTGTAAAAATGGCAGTGATGGAAAGGCTATGCGTCCTTCTTACCTGATTTCCACGATACACAGGCTTTTCCCACACATGGAATTGACGGATGAGGACGAGGGACGGGATTTTCTCAGGAATATCGTATCTTTAAAGACTGGTCTGGCGATTCTGGCAGAACGATTGCGTGATCTCAGGGAGGAATACGAGGAGAAGTCAAAAAATGAGGTGAAAGAATTGCTGCGCCAGTATTTGGCCGGAGACTGTCAAGGTCGGGCGGAAGAACTACTAGAGGCTGCTTTTCTGAGTGCGCAGGAGGAAAATCTCACCAGAAACACTGCGGGGCGTCTCTACGGAGAACTGCTGGAAAATAGTGTTACCCGGCTGGAGGAGTTTGCTGCCTGTGCGTTCGCGCATTTCGCGGATTACGGTCTTGGACTGTCAGAGCGGGAAGAGTATCAGGTGCGTTCCGCGGACATCGGGAATATCTTTCACCGGGCGTTGGAACTGTTTTCTCAAAAATTGGAGCGCAGCAAATATAACTGGTTTAATGTGCCGGATCATGTTCGGGATCTTTTGATGGAGCAGAGTGTGGAAGAGACCGTGGAAACTTACGGTTCGCGGATATTTTTTGCCAGCGCCAGGAATCAGTATACGATACAGAGGATGAAGCGCATCCTCAGGCGATCCGTGTGGGCGCTCCATGAGCAGATAAAGGCCGGAGTTTTTATACCCAGTGGATTTGAGATTTCTTTTCTTGCAGCGGAGGATCTGAACGCTGTGAATCTGGCTCTGGGCGAGTCAAAGCGGATGCGGCTGAAAGGACGGATCGACCGGATCGATACCTGCATGGATGGGGATAAGGTGTATGTAAAGGTAATTGATTACAAATCCGGCAATACCTCATTTGACCTAGTGTCGTTTTACTATGGACTACAGCTTCAACTGGTGGTATATTTAAATGCAGCGCTGGAGATGGAACGAAAACTTCATCCGGAAAAAGAAATCGTGCCGGCGGGCATCTTCTATTATCGACTGAAAGATCCCCTTGCTGAGGGGGAACATGGACAGACACAGGAGGAAGTTGAGGACGCAATGTTAAAGAGGCTGCGTCCGGATGGCATTGTAAATGACGATCCCGCAGTGGTGGAAAAACTGGATACTGGTTTTGAGAAAGCGTCCAGAGTAATTCCCGTTAGCAAAAAGGCAGATGGCTCCTGGAGCGCAGTATCCAGTGTGGCATCCACAAACCAGCTTCAGGCACTTTCCGGTTTTGTGCAGAGTAAACTGGAAACCCTGGGAAAAGAGATGATGGACGGGAAGATTCAGGTGAAACCCTATAGGCGGAAAAAAAACACGGCCTGCGATTATTGTGTTTTTGCGGATCTGTGCGGATTTGACCGCAAGATACCGGGCAGCGCGTTCCGGCAGTTGAAAGAATTCCCGAAGGAGGAAATCTGGAAGCGGTTGACGCCAGATCAAGGGGGACAGTAATGATAGGACTACTCTGTAAAATTTATATACGGGATGCGCAGAATGTCTCAGACCCTGGCGTAAGGCAGCGCTACGGAATCCTCTGCGGGGCAGTGGGTATTGCGCTGAATGTGCTGTTGTTCATGGTAAAAATCCTGGCAGGTTTTTTCAGCCATTCTGTAGCCATCATAGCGGATGCTTTTAATAACCTGTCAGATGCAGCTTCCTCGGTGATCACATTGGTGGGATTTAAGATGGCCGGACAGAAGCCGGATCCTCACCATCCCTTTGGACATGGCAGGATTGAGTATATTTCAGGGCTGGTGGTAGCATTTCTCATTCTGATGATGGCGATGGAATTTCTGAAATCTTCTGTGGATAAGATTCTGCACCCTCAGGAAATAGCCGCCACTTGGATGGTAATTGTGATCTTGTTGGTGTCCATCGCTGTGAAATTGTATATGTGCTGCTATAATAAAAAAATAGGAAAGATGATTAGCAGCGCGGCTATGGATGCCACAGCAAAAGATAGTATAAGCGATGCGGCAGCCACCGTTGTAGTGCTGGGGGCAACGCTGACAGCGTATTATACCGGGTGGAAGATTGACGGTTATTGTGGTGTGCTGGTTTCCGTATTTGTATTTTGGACAGGTATAAGCGCAGCAAAGGAAACAATTGATCCCCTGCTGGGACAGCCGCCCTCACCGGAGTTTGTACGGAAGGTACATGATATTATTTTAAGCTATCAGGGTCTGGGAGTTTTGGATTTTCATGACCTGCTGGTTCATAATTATGGTCCTGGGCGCGTGATGATGTCGGTGCATGTGGAGGTGCCGGCAGAGAGCGATTTTGTAGAAATGCATGATCTGATCGACACCATTGAACACCGCCTGCGCTCAGAATTGCGCTGCTCGGCGGTGATCCACATGGATCCGGTCTCTACAGAGAATGAGAAGACGCAGGAACTGAAGGAACAGATCGCTTTGATCATCGGGAAGATGGATGGAGATATCCGTTTTCATGATTTTCGGGTGGTGGAGGGATCGACTCACACGAATATTATTTTTGATGTGGTGGTACCCTATGAGTATTCCATGACAGACCGGCAGGTTAAGACGTATATTGATCAGGAAGTGAAGAAACTGTCAAAACGGTATTTTACGGTGATCGAAGTAGATAAAGAGTGCGTTCAGTGATGCCGGACAGATTGCAATTGTCACTGCGCGCGACATTATAAAGAAAAGGAGAAAAAGAAATGGAACATATTACATCAGAAACGTTTGAGAGCAAAGTAATTAAAGCGGGAAAGCCGGTTATTGTGGACTTTTGGGCAACCTGGTGCGGGCCCTGCAAGATGATCGCCCCCATTCTGGAGGAACTCGACAGGGAACGCGAGGATATTCTCGTCGCCAAAGTAGATGTGGATGAGCAGATGGATCTGGCCATACAGTACAAAGTTGTAAGCATTCCCACGATTTTGCTGTTCAAGGATGGACAGGTGGCAGGCAAAGCCATCGGTTATATGCCGAAAGAGGAATTATGCAGGGCGCTTGGACTTTAGGAGGAGAACCGACGGATGGGAACGAAATGGACGCAGGAGCAGCAGCAGGTAATTGATCTGCGGGACTGTAATATGCTGGTGTCAGCTGCGGCGGGCTCCGGAAAGACAGCCGTTTTGGTAGAACGCATCATATCCCGAATTATGGATGAGAAGAAGCCGGTAGACATTGACCGGCTTCTTGTGGTTACATTTACCAATGCGGCAGCTGCAGAAATGCGGGAACGTATTCGGCAGGCGCTGGAGGCTAAACTGGAGGAAAAACCCGACAACATTCATTTGCAGAGGCAGGTGACGCTGATCCATCATGCGCAGATTACTACCATTCACAGTTTCTGCCTGGAGGTGATCCGGAATCATTTTCATGTCATCGGTATTGATCCTGGCTTTCGTGTTGGAGACGAGGGCGAATTAAAACTGCTTCGACATGATGTGATGGAAAAACTGCTGGAGGAAGAGTACCAAAAGGGAGAAGCGGACTTCTTGCTGTTTTCAGAGGCTTTTGCGCCAGGCAGAACGGATCAGGAGTTGGAGGGGCTGATCCTGCAGCTCTATGATTTTTCTATGGGCTATCCGTGGCCGAAGCAGTGGCGCCGGGATTGCGAGAACGCTTACGTTCCGGGGACGGAGGAGAAGTTTTACCATGCAGAGTGGATGAAATATCTGCTGGAAAAGTTGAACTTACAGATCCTGGATATGGAAGAACAGCTGCAGCTGGCGTTGGAATGTGCCATGGAGCAGGATGGCCCCTATCCGTATGCAGATGCGTTAGAACAGGATCTGGAACGGTTAAAACGGTTGGGACGGTGCCGCGATTACAGAGAATACGCGGATGCGTTTGCGTATGCCGGTTCCTGGCCTGCCCTTTCCAGAAAAAAGGACGTCAATATCTCGGAACAAAAAAAGATATTTGTAAAAGAACTCCGGGATCAGGTAAAAAAGAACCTGAAAAAGCTGGAGGAGGACTACTTCTTTACAACTCCCTGGCAGATGATGGAGGACATGCGGCAAAGTCGTCCCATGGTGCAGGTATTGCTGCGATTGGCTGACCGCTTCCAGGAAGCGTTTGAGAATCGCAAGGCCGAAGAAAATATGGTAGATTTCAATGATCTGGAACATCTTGCTCTGCGGATACTGGTGCGGGAGGAAGATGGTCAGTGGCAGGGGACTCCTGTGGCAGAGGAGTATGCCCATCGCTATGAGGAGATTATGATCGATGAGTATCAGGACAGTAACCTGGTGCAGGAAATCCTGTTAAACAGTGTGTCAGGGAAACCGCAGGGAAGACACAATGTGTTTATGGTGGGAGATGTTAAACAGAGTATTTACCGCTTCCGTCTGGCAAGACCGGAACTTTTTATGGAGAAATACCACACTTACAAGAAAGATTCGGGAGCGGACCGCCGCATTGATCTACATAAAAACTTTCGAAGCAGAAGCCAGGTGCTGGACGGTGTAAACCTGATCTTCCGCCAGATTATGACGGAAACGCTGGGGGGCGTAGAATATGATGCGCAGGCGGCTCTGTATCCTGGCGCAGTGTTTGAAGAAGGGGCTTCGCAGGAGTTTCTGGAGCCGGAGGTACTGCTGGTGGCGCAAGAACCGGAAAAAAATAAGAATGAAAACGATTCAAGAAATGTGCCCGTACCGGAGATATTGGACGAAGAGGAAGCTGAGCTGGATGCCAGACAACGGGAAGCTGTGGCAGCCGCCCTGCGGATTAAAAAAATAGTAGGACAGGAACTGGTCTGGGATAAGGAGAAGGCTTGTTATCGGACTGCCCGATATTCGGACATTGTGGTTTTGCTCAGAACCGTGACGGGCTGGGCGGAGCAGTTTGCGGAGGTTTTCACCGACATGGGCATTCCGGCCCACACCGGGGCAAGCACAGGATATTTTTCTACTCTGGAGGTCAGGACTGTTTTAGCTTATTTGAGAGTTCTGGACAATCCGCGCCAGGATATTCCTCTGGCAGCAGTTTTGCGCTCACCAATGGGAAAACTGAGTGATGAAGAACTGGCGAAACTACGTATCCTGAGTCCGGATACCGATTTTTACAGTTGTTGTATGGCGTATTTAGAACGACAGCCGGAAGACCGGGAGGAGCCATTGTTCAGAAAACTGGAGTGTTTTTGGCAGCAGACAGAGAGAATGCGCAGACTTGTTCCCTATACGCCGATGCATCTCCTGCTTTGGAAACTGTTGGACGTGACCGGCTATGGAAATTATGTGACGGCCATGCCGGGAGGAGCCCAGCGCAAAGCCAACCTGGATATGCTGGTGGAAAAGGCGGTATCCTATGAGTCCACCAGCTACCGAGGACTATTTAATTTTATCCGCTATGTGGAACATCTTCAGAAATACGAAATTGATTACGGGGAGGCCAGCCTGACAGGTGAGACGGAGGATAACGTGCGCATTATGAGTATCCACAAGAGCAAGGGGCTGGAGTTCCCCATTGTGATGGTCTGCGGTATGGGCAAAAACTTTAACCAGCAAGATGCCAGAAGCAGGTTGGCGCTGCACCCTATTCTGGGAATCGGTTGTGATTACGTAGAGCTGGATAAGAGGATCAAACTGCCGTTGTTACTGAAGCGTGTCATTGCACGCCAGACCCAGGAAGAGAATCTGGGGGAAGAATTGCGGGTACTCTATGTGGCCATGACCAGAGCGAAGGAAAAACTGATTCTGATGGGGACAGTGAAAAAAACGGAGGAGAAGTTGGTACAGTGGAGCCGCGAGGGGAGACGATGCGGGGAGAAATTGTCTTACTCCTGCCTGGGACAAGCAGGAAATTATCTGGACTGGGTGATGCCGGCACTGCTGCGTCATCCTTCTTCCGGCGCGCTGCGTGGGGAATATGAATTGCCTGAGCCGGTAACCACAGCGGTGACGGAGGCCCCGGGCAGTTTCCGGATCATCATTTTATCTGATGCGCAGTATCGGGAGGAAAGGCGGCATCAACAGGCCGAGGCAGCACTGGAGCTGAAGGAACTGCGGGAGATCTGCAGAGAAACTGTTTACGATGAAACAGTGCGGGAGCGATTTGAGAAGCTGCAGAAGGAACACTATCCCTATGAGGCAAATCGGGTGATACCAGGGAAGATGACCGTATCAGAATTAAAGAAGATGGGAAACGGTATTCCTTATGAGGAGACACTTGCTTTGCTGGAAGAGCCGGTGATCGTGCCGCTGCTTCCGAGGTTTTGCAAGCAGGAAGAGCAGCCGGGCGGCGCGGACAGAGGTACTATGTACCACCGCTTTATGGAGCATCTGGATTTTGCCGGGGATTTTGCCGGAAACTTTATGGAAATGCAGTTGGAAAGCATGGTGAAATGTGGTAAAATCCTTAAGGATGAGGCAAAATGGATCAGGCCGGAGAAAATAGAAGCGTTTTTAGGCGGTAGGCTGGCCGGGCGGATGCAGCGGGCGGCACGGGCCGGAGAACTGCATCGGGAGCAGCCTTTTGTATTGGGAGTGACCGCCGGACGGATCCGCAAAGAATGGAATTTCGATGAGGAGATTTTGGTGCAGGGTATCATTGACGCCTGGTTTCTGGAAGAAGACGAAATCGTGCTGATAGATTATAAAACGGACCGCATTGCGTTCGGGGAGGAAGCACGGTTGGTGGAACGATATCGTGCGCAGTTAGAGTATTACCAGATGGCCCTGGAACGATTGACCGGGAAAAAAGTGAAAGAAAAAATCATTTATTCATTTTGTCTGAACGAGGAGATTCCTGTGGCTTGAAATTTCCTTTTGTGAAAAGAGGTATACTGTGATATGAATCAGAAGAAAAAAAGCAGGTTTTATTTTTGGATGGGTTTTCTCATTCCGGCGCTGGCAACCTTTGTAGGTTTTGCGCTGATCGGCGTGTGGCCTTTCGGGAATGGAACGGTCCTGATCGTGGATTCCATTCATCAATATCTTCCGTTTTATACGGATCTGCACGAGAAACTGGTGAATCATGAGTCGATGCTTTACTCGTTTTCCGCGGGTCTTGGGTATGATTTCTGGGCTACCTTTGCCTACTATATGGCAAGCCCGCTGAATTTTTTGCTGGCGCTGTTTCCCAAAGCCAACGTGGCGGACGCCATGGATCTTTTTATCATACTGAAGATCGGGCTTTGCGGAGGAACATTTTCCTGGTATCTGCATAAGCGGGAACCTGGCAGAAAATTTCTGCCATTGGTGTTTGGCGCCATGTTTGCCCTGAGTAATTTTATGATCGGGTACTACTTTAACCTGATGTGGCTGGACAGTGTGGCGATGCTGCCTCTGATCATGATGGGAATAGAACGGATCACAGAGGGGAAGAGCGGGAAAATGTATGGGCTGTCCCTGTTCTACGGCTTGTGGTGCAATTATTATATTGGGTTTATGCTCTGCATCTTCTCCTGTCTGTATTTTGTGGTCTGCCTAGTATCAAAGAAAAAGGTCCGATTGCGCGCCACCCTGAAATCCGGTCTGCGGTTTGGCTGGTTTTCTCTGCTGGCAGGAGGCATGGCCAGCGCAGTGCTGCTGCCGGCCTATATGGCGCTGACCTCTTCGGAATCTATGAAGAGCAACAGCTTTCCATCTGTCATAAAATTTTATACGAACTTTATTGATATGATGATGACGCATTTTGCCCTGAATGAGCCCATCAATATCTCGGACAGCCAAGTGGGGCTGAATGCTTACTGCGGAGTGATCGTGCTGATATTGACCCTTCTATATGTAATGGACGATTGGATCCGGATCAGGGAAAGGTTGGCAAAACTGTGTCTGACGGGGCTGCTTCTTCTGAGCTTTTCCATGAATGTGCTGAATTATATCTGGCACGGTTTTCATGTGCAGAATGGACTGCCGAACCGCTTCGCTTTCCTTTACATTGCCATGCTGCTGGTCATGGGATATGATGTTCTGGGGCATGTTCGGAAACTTCCTCTTTGGAAAATACTTGTTTCGGGAGCTGTGCCTGTTGTATTTGCTGCTGTGGCAGGCATTGCCCGGCTGGGAGGATTGAAAGATTACGTTTACCTGGTAACGCTGGGACTTTTGATCGTTTATCTGAATCTGCTCCTGATCATAAAGCTGTGGGACAGGAAAAAAACGCTGACGCTCTATCTGGTTGGCGGGGTAATGGTGGCGGAGGCTGTTGGCCACGGTATCTATGGAATTCACTGTAACGGACGTGTGACGAGGAGTATCTACCTGGCGGATCAGGCTTCCTTTATGGAACTTACCGGGCGGCAGGAGGAAGAAGACTTTTACCGCAGTGAGATCGACAGCCAACGGATGCGCAACGTTACCATGTACGCGGGCGGCCATGCGCTGGTGATGTTTAATTCCACCATGCCGGCATCCACTACAGAACTGTGCAAACGCCTGGGGATTGAGGCCCGGACCAACAAGAACGGCTACAACGGCGTCACGAAGCTGATGAACGATGTGTTTGGCATCAGGTATGTTCTTTCCTCCAACGGAGACGCGGACACACTGTACCAGTTTAAAGAGACCGATGAAGACGATAATCTGACTCTGTATCGGAATGACAATGCGCTGTCTATCGGATTTATGGTGGATAAAGGCATCCGGGAGTGGGATATTGAATTTGGAAATCCTCTGGAGGTGCAGAACCATTTTGTGGAGCTTGCCACCGGAGAAGATGCGATTTTCGAGTGGGATCGGGATATCATCATGGAAGACGGAGAAAATTACGGTATCGCCATTCCGGAGGGTAAGCAGGTGTATATGTACCTGCCCAGCTCTGTGGAGAAGCTGGAACTGCACACTCCGGAGTATTCCAAGACCTACAATACGTTTACCGACCATCTCTATGTGATCAACGAGGCGGAGGAAAACGCGGATGCGGATTTTACCGTAACATTAAAGAGCGGGCAGAGTACTCAGACCGCCATGATCTATACCTGTGATAATGGACAGTATGAAAAGATAGTAGAAAAGCTGGCCAAGAATCAGCTGGAACAGGTGGAGGCGACGGGAAACCGCCTGTCCGGGACTATTCACGCGGATCATGAAGGGACGCTCCTGCTGACGATACCCTACAGTAAGAACTGGCAGGTTGAGGTGGATGGAGAGGAGACCGAAGCCATCTGTATTGGAGATGCCCTGATGGGAATCGAACTGTCTGCGGGAGATCATAAGATCCGCATGAAATACATTCCGGGAGGATTGGGCCTGGGGATGGCGCTGTCACTGATCTGCGCGGCGCTGTATGTGCTGACCTGCGTGCTGGAGAAGAGAAGAAAAGGAGAAGAGGAGATTATGAAACCGGAGTTTTCAGAGAAAGCGGAATCCTTCGGAGGAGGCATTTTTGCCATTCTGAATGAGAGAAAGGAAGAACTGCAAAAGGAAGGAAAGACCATCTACAATCTGTCGGTGGGAACTCCGGACTTTAAAACGCCTCAGAGCGTGATGGAAGCGGTGGCAAAAGCTGCCATGGATCCTGACAGCTACAAATATTCGCTGAAGGATCTGCCGGAACTGACGGAGGCGGTGCAGAAGTTTTATCAGAGGAGATTTGGGGTTTCTTTGGAGGCGGATGAGGTCATGTCGATCTACGGCTCCCAGGAGGGTATGGCTCACATTGCCTGGGTGCTGTGCAATCCCGGCGAACTGGTTCTGGTACCGAACCCCGGTTATCCGATTTTCAAGATCGGGCCGCTGTTGTGCGACGCCAAAGTCTGGGAGTATCCTCTTCTGGAGGAAAACGGTTTTCTGCCGAGGCTGGAGGAGATTCCGGAGGACATTGCCAGAGAAGCCAAATTCATGGTAGTGAATTATCCTTCCAATCCGATCTGCAGGATCGCTCCGGACAGCTTCTATGAGGAACTGATCGCCTTTGCAAAAAAATATGAGATCATCATCCTGCATGATAATGCATATTCTGATATTATCTATGGAGGAGTTCGTGGCACTTCCTTCCTGACCTATGAAGGGGCGAAAGAAGTGGGGATTGAGTTTTATTCCCTGTCAAAGTCCTACAACTATACGGGAGCCAGAATGTCCTTTGTGATCGGCAACAGGGAGATCATAGACAAGTTTAAAACGGTCCGCTCGCAGTTTGACTATGGTATTTTCCTGCCGGTGCAGTATGGAGCCATTGCGGCATTAAATGAGCCGGAGGAAGGAGTCCTGGAGCAGTGCCGGGAGTACGAAGAGAGGAATCACACCCTCTGCCAGGGACTGCGTGATATTGGCTGGGAAGTGCCGGACAGTGAAGGAACTATGTTCGTGTGGGCGCCGCTGCCCAAAGGCTATACAAATTCCGAGCATTTCTGCATGGAACTGATGGAGAAATCCGGTGTGATCTGCGTGCCGGGCAGCAGCTTCGGAAGCCTGGGAGAAGGCTATGTACGGTTTGCCCTTGTTCTTCCGCCGGAGGAGCTGAAGATGGCGGTGAAGAGCATCAAGGAGAGCGGAATCATTAAGTGAGAGGACGGAAGCCATTTATGAGACAGGAACTATATACCGGGCTGTGTGAGATTGCAGGAACCGGTCATGTATATCAGAATGAGCCGATGAGCCGCCACACGACCTTTCGTATCGGCGGCCCGGCCGATGTTTTTGTGGTGCCTGAGAGCACGCGGGCACTGGCTAAGACCGTGAGTTTTTGCAGGACGAATCAAGTGCCATTTTATATCCTTGGCAACGGAAGTAATCTTCTGATTGGAGATAAGGGGTACCGGGGCGTGGTGATACAGATTTACAGAAATCTGAATGATATTCAGGTGTGGGGAGAGAAGATCCACGCACAGGCAGGAGCGATGCTGTCGGTAATCGCCAAACAGGCGTTGGCAAACGCTCTGACCGGTTTTGAGTTTGCTTCCGGGATTCCTGGAACGCTGGGAGGTGCTGTAATGATGAACGCAGGTGCCTACGGCGGAGAGATGAAAGACGTGTTCCAGGAAGCTCTGGTTTTGACACCGGAAGGAGAGCTGCAAAAACTTTCCTGTGAGGAGATGGAGTTTGGTTATCGTACCAGTGTGGTGGAAAAAAGAAATTACATCGTACTGGAGACGACGCTGAAGCTGCAGCCTGGTGATGAAGCTGCCATACGACAGCGCATGGAGGAACTGAAACTGCAGCGAACGACGAAGCAGCCGCTGGATCTGCCCAGCGCAGGCAGTACATTTAAACGTCCGGAAGGGTATTTCGCGGGTAAGCTGATCATGGATGCGGGACTTCGGGGATTTTCTGTGGGCGGCGCCCAGGTATCGGAGAAACACTGCGGCTTTGTGGTAAACAAAGGCGGAGCAACCGCTGCGGACGTGAGGGAACTGATGCGGCAGGTGACGGAGAGGGTGGAAGCACAGTTTGGCGTGACATTAGAACCGGAAGTGAAGATACTGGGAGACTTTTAATATGTCTTTTTCAAGTGAGGTTAAGGAAGAACTTTCTTTGCAGATGGACAGTGCCAGGCACTGCCAGATTGCGGAAATTACCGCAATTATCAGCATGTGCGGACGGGTCTCTATTTCTACCAGAGACGCGGTTGAGATGAAGATACAGACGGAGAATCTGTATGTGGCGCGAAAATTTGCCGCCCTTTTAAAAAAAACGTTTCATATCATTGGCGAGGTTGCCGTCAAGATCCACGGCGTGCACAGCCAGAACCGCACTTATACGGTGGCGGTGAGAAAACATGAAGATGCGCTGCGGGTTTTGAACGCTTCCCGTCTGGTGACACGGGAATTGGAGATAGCGGAGAATCTTTCTCTGGTCAATAACCTGATCGTGCAGAAATCCTGCTGTAGGCGTGCCTTTATACGAGGGGCTTTTCTGGTAGCCGGCTCCATCAGCGATCCGGAGAAATTTTATCATTTTGAGATTGTCTGTGCGACCTGGTCAAAAGCAAAACAGCTGCAGGAAATCATTCACAGCTTTGAACTGGACGCGAAGATTGTAGAGCGTAAGCAGCATTATGTGGTTTATATCAAGGAGGGCGCCCAGATCGTGGACGCCCTTAATGTGATGGAAGCGCACCGGGCGCTGATGAATCTGGAAAATATTCGTATTGTCCGGGACATGCGCAACAATGTAAACCGCAAGGTGAATTGCGAGACAGCGAACATTCACAAGACGGTCAGCGCAGCGGTAAAACAGATTGAAGATATCGAATATCTGCAAGCACATCTGGGGCTTGCGAATCTTCCGGACAACCTGGCGGAGATTGCCCGCTTGCGGCTGGAGGAGCCGGAAGCTACCTTAAAAGAACTGGGGGAGATGTTAACTCCCAAAGTGGGAAAATCAGGGGTAAACCACAGGCTGCGCAAACTCAGTGCTATAGCGGAGGTACTGCGGGGGAAATAAAAAAGTTATCCTCCAGAAGCAGCCAGTTGGCCCGCCACCACCGCATGAGCTGCCAGTATCCTACGCCCCGCAGGCCGAATTCTTTTACAAGATCAAATTTCGCCTGGATACTGCGGACGTCCTCGAACCAGACTTCATGCAGTATTCCATCTTCTTCGTAATTAAAATAAGGTGACTGGGCAATTGGGTCAAACTGAATAGACGCTCCGTTTTGAATAGCAATTTGGACTGCCTCCACATTTCCTATGGTAGTAGCCACGGTGGTTCCCCTAACGAAGGGCAGAGGCCAGTCGTAACCGTAGTTGGGAATGCCCAGATTGATCTTTTCTACAGGAATTTCTGTGACGGCGTATTCCACCACACGGCGCACCATATTCAGGGGAGCGACGGCCATGTTAGGCCCATACTTAAACCCCCATTCGTAAGTCATCAGAAGCACAGAATCCGCCACTGCTCCGAGAGCCGGATAATCTTTTCCCTGGTAGAGCAGGCCCACCTGGTCGGCGGAGGTCTTGGGAGCCAGGGCCACTGAAACAGTGTAGCCATAGGGATGCAGAGCCTCCGCCAGGGTGCGCACAAAATCGGTAAAACCGTCACGGTCAGTGGCCAGGATATACTCGAAATCCACATCCACACCTTCGTAACCTTTTTCTGTCATCACATCTAGCAATTCATTGATCAGAGTCTCCCGGTTGTCGGTGTTTTGCACCACGGAAGTGATCAGAGAGTTATTAAACTTGCCGTCCCGGTCAAGTGGAGTGAGGGTAAGGATGGGGCGTACCCCATTAAGGGCGGCAGCTTCCAACATCCAGGTATCATCCAGAGTGGGGGGCACCAGGTTGCCCTGTTCGGTAAATCCGTAGGAAAAAACGTACAGGTCTGTCAGGAAGGGCAGGGTCTGCTCCAGAATCCAGGGACTGATGAAGGGATACGCGTAGCCGAAGGAGACGAGACCAAAACGCCGGGAGTCTGCAGAACCGTTATTTAGAAGCAGTGACTGACCAATGGCCAGAGCATAGGGCGGGATCAGCTGATTGATGTAGATGATGGAGTCAGCGGAAACGCCATAGGAAGCCGCAATGGCATCCACCGTATCGCCGGGCTGTACTGTATAAATGATCATGGCAGGCTCACCGGGGGAGTAGTCATTAACAGTATATGCGGAAATGAAATGATTGTGATAAAAATGGCTATCGAACTAAAATGCTTAGCGCGATAGCCATTCTTTCAACATTATTGTGCCCCGTGCAGGACTTCTTTCTCATGTTCTTCCTGGATATCCGGGAACATGGAGAGCATTGGTTTTATGTTTTTTCCGTGAATCTTGCGATCTACATAGTTTTTTGTACACTTCATTACCAGCGGAGAAAGCACCAGCACACCGATCAGGTTCGGGATCATCATCAGTCCGTTAAAGGTATCAGAGATATCCCAGGCCAGCTGCGCTTCCATGACAGAACCGGCCAGCACAATGATCACAAAGACAACGCGGTACACGGTAACGGATTTAGTTCCGAACAGGTATTCGCATGCAGTTGCTCCGTAGTGGCTCCATCCAAGAACGGTGGAGTAGGCGAAAAGCAAAATGGCAAGGGCGATGAACCAGGCACCCGGTTTTCCAAAGGTCTGAGAGAACGCGTAGCTCATCAGAGAACTGGAACCGACTTGCGCGGCTTCTGTGCTCATCTGTCCGGTAGCCAGATCGATGGCGCCGGAACTTAAGATCGTCAAAGCGGTCAGTGTGCACACAACGATGGTATCAGCAAACACTTCGAAGATTCCCCACATACCCTGACGGATGGGCTCTCTTACATTGGAACTGGAGTGAACCATTACAGAGGAACCAAGACCGGCTTCGTTGGAGAATACGCCCCGCTTCATTCCCATCTGCATAGCCAGAGCGATACCGGAACCCACCACGCCGCCGGTGGCGGATTTCAGGTTAAAGGCGCCCCGGATGATGGAGACGAACACTGCGGGAATCGTGGTGATGTGCATGATAATAATAATTAAGGTTCCTACCAAGTAAGCTACCACCATGAACGGAACGATTTTTTCGGTCATAGCTGCAATTCGTTTCAATCCGCCCAGTATCACCAGAGCTACCGCAAAAAACAGGAAAATACCGGTGGCTATTTCAGGAACTCCAAAAGCGGTATGTACATTGGCCACCATACTGTTCACCTGGCTCATGTTTCCGATGCCGAAGGATGCCAGCAGACAGAAGCAGGAGAAGAGTGTCGCAAGTATAATGCCGATGGTCTTACAGCCTTTTTTGCTGCCGAGACCGTCCCGCAGATAATACATGGCGCCTCCGCACCACTCACCCTTGGAATTTTTACGGCGGTAGAGAATGCCGAGAACGTTTTCAGAGTAATTGAAAATACTAAACCCCCAGCTATGCTGGGGAGAATAGAGTAAGCAGTAGCGTTGAGGACAACAAAAGAAAGCCTCCTATGATACAATGAGTATG
>CACYXH010000019.1 GCA_902778245.1 uncultured Lachnospiraceae bacterium
TCCGAAAACCCTCCTGATTCTGGTTGCCATAATACTGCGCGCCAAAAATCCCGGCGCCGGATACAATTCCGAAAATACAGATCGCAAACACAAAAATCAACTGATTTGCCACGGCGACGCCCGACATCTGCTCCGTTCCGGTCTTCCCTACCATAATATTGTCCAGAAGGTTCACAAAATTTGTGATCCCATTCTGGACAAGAATCGGCATCATGATACCAAACAACATCCGGTAAAATTTTCTGTCACCGATAAATTTACTTCTTATTTTCATTTGTAACTCCTATCATTTTCTGACGCGAAGTACAAATACAAAGGTGGGATGTTTCTCATTTATGAGATATTCTTCAAGTTTTTCGTATTCCCCGCATCCAGAAATGTTTTTTCTTACTAAATCTGGCTCCATAGTATAAAGCACCATTACTGCCCCATCTTTTAGAAACTCCGGCGCCCGCGTAAAAAACCTCTGATAAAGCATTTCCATATCCGCACTGCCCTTTACTCCCCCGTTTCTGGGCATATCGGTAATCATCTCGTCAAAGAGATATCCATGGGTAAAATCAAAAAAGTCCCTGTTAATATAATGGACAATACTTCCATCCCTCTTTGCATTCTCCCGGGCCTTTTCAATCGCCTCACCAAACAGATCCACACCATACATCGGGTCTGCCGGCACCAGCTTATTTCTCTCCAACAACATCGTTCCTACGCCGCAAAACGGATCCAGTATCTGAGCATTCTCTTTCAGATAATTTCGTGCCAGCCAAACAGTCAAAGCCGCATTTACCGGTGAAATGGAAGAGGCAATAACTTCCTTTCGGTAATCAAATCGGTGATCGGGCAGAGTAAACAGCTTTAACATGGGGATAAAAGAGCCATCCTTTCTCTGAATAAGACGCAGTTCTACCTCATATTCCGCAGCATTATTTCTCATACGGCCATCGCAGAGCGCATCCAGCGCCTCGGAAACTCTGCGGATGAACACACCTTTTTTCTCCAGAGGCATTCCTCCTTTTACCTCCATGCGGTAATAGAAGCAGCCTCCCATCTTTGCCAGGGACTCCCCTATTTCCCAGGGGGTTCCTGAGATTGGCCGGCTGTCAGGGACCAGAAACAGCAGTTCTGTATAAAGCCTTATATTTACAAGTTCGCGCAGATTCCCATTTTTAATCCGCAGCCCCTGTGCGAGCTGCGTCACCTTTCCCGTTGTCACCTGTTCCCGCACTGCCGCTGTCTGATGACGATTTGTCACCAGTATGACCTCCGGCGCAGGCTCATAACCGATGAAAATATGCTTCTTCGGTTTTTCATATTGCAGGATCATACTCTGGAGCTGAACGGTTTCCTCCCTCACATGTTTGCGGTTCTCCTCTGTCAGTTCTATGCTCTGCAGAGTTTCAAGTCTGTTTTTCAGTTTTTCCACATAGAAGCGATAATCCAGCTTTTGCATTGCTCTCAGGTAATCACTTCGGACAAACAATGTGTTTTCCTTTTGATAAGCAGAAAAAAGAAACGGCAATACCTCCTCCGTTTCCATATCCCCGAGGATCAACGCCGCATTCTTTCTTACTTTGGGATCTTCATTTTTCAGAAGATCCAGAAATATCTGAAAATCCCCGCACAAAAGATAGGCGAACGCCCTGCGTTTTTCCTCGGTTTTGAGTTCCTGCCGCAAAGAAATCAGGTTTTTTCGCACATCTTTTCCTGCGTAAATTTCATCCAAATATACTTTCATCATATAAGACCCTGCTGTTTCCTCCAAATTATTCTGTCATTGGTTTTCCGTTTCACTATCGGTCTCATCCCGCGCGTTACTCTCCAGGTAAACCGCCAGCAAATCCACCTCCGACTCCCTTTTCGCTTTCTCTGCAGCTATCACTGCCAACGCCTCTTCCCGACACTGCTCCCGATAGTTCATCACATCATCCTTAAACTCTTCCCATTTATCTTCATGTTCCACATAATATTTCGGGCACTCTTTACCAGTAATATCATAATGGCGAATGATCTGATCCCGATCCAAACCATATTCCTCGGTCAGATAAGCAGTCAGTCTCACCAATGAATCGTAGGTAGCCTCTGTGAACTTTCCGCTGTCATCTTTATGGCAGTTCTCAATGGAAATAGATTCGTGATTTTCATTGTTGGACGCGTATGCAATCTCATCATCCGGAACGCACTGAATGATCTCGCCCTCCAGCCCGATCACATAATTCGCACTCATAGACATATTCTGCAAATCTTTAAGGCTCTCAAAATAATCGTGATTCTGCTGGGCAGTCGTCTTAGGGTTTGCCAGATAGTGAATCACAATGTATTTAATACCGTCCGTCTTATCTCCCGGCCTGGAATATTCATTGATGGTGAGAAACTGTTCATCCACCTCCGGCCTTGGCACCGGATTTCCCATCTCCGTTTCCGTCTCTTCAATGTAATCGATGGAAACATCCTGATCCAGGAGAGTTTCCAGTTCCTTGTCCTCCTTGGGAAACAAAATATACCCTATTCCAGCGACCACAATTACTACTTCCAGAAATATGAACCATATCAGTAAATGACCGCTTTTTGACTTTTTCTTTACGCCGCTCTCTTTATCCATCATCATTCGTAAGCTGTATTCAGCTATTCCTTTATTACAAATTCCAACATGCTCTAACCCAGTATATCAAAAAATGCGCGCCTTGGCACGCATTTTTTAATAAATTTAGTGAAACGCTGATTTAATCATCGTTTCCTTAGTTTTTACTCTTCTACGCTGTAATTTGGCGCTTCTTTTGTAATATGGATATCATGAGGATGAGATTCTTTCAGTGATGCAGCTGAAATCTTAACAAACCGTCCATTTTCCTTCAGGTCCTCAATGGTAGGTGTGCCGCAGTAACCCATACCGGAGCGAAGTCCGCCCATCAGCTGGAATACAGTATCCTCCACGCTGCCCTTGTAAGCCACACGTCCCTCAACGCCTTCCGGAACCAGCTTCTTTGCATTGGTCTGGAAATAACGGTCCTTGCTGCCGTTTTCCATAGCAGAGATGGAACCCATACCGCGATATACCTTGTATTTTCTTCCCTGATACAATTCGAAAGAACCCGGCGCTTCGTCACATCCGGCAAACATACTTCCCATCATGCAGACATTAGCACCGGCCGCGATCGCCTTTGTGATATCCCCGGAATATTTAATTCCGCCATCCGCAATGATTGGGATTCCATACTCCTTTGCCACAGCGTAACAATCCATAACAGCGGAAATCTGAGGAACTCCGATACCTGCCACCACGCGGGTCGTGCAGATAGATCCCGGTCCAATTCCTACCTTTACAGCGTCTGCTCCAGCCTCGATGAGTGCCTTAGCCGCTTCACCGGTAGCCACATTTCCCGCAATCACCTGCAGATCCGGAAATGCCTCCTTTACCATTCTCACACAGCGGATCACATTTGCAGAATGACCATGAGCGGAGTCAAGAACTACCACGTCCACATGGGCGTCCACCAGCGCTTTGCAGCGCTCCAGGACATTCGCTGTGATGCCGATCGCCGCGCCGCAGAGCAGTCGTCCCTGGCTGTCTTTCGCGGAGAGCGGGTATTTGATCTGCTTTTCAATATCCTTAATGGTTACAAGACCTTTAAGATTAAAATTTTCATCTACAATGGGAAGTTTCTCTTTTCTGGCCTTGGCCAAGATCTTTTTCGCCTCTTCCATGGTAATGCCCACCGGGGCAGTGATCAACCCCTCAGAAGTCATGGATTCTTTGATCTTTTTTGTAAAATCTTCTTCAAACAGCAGGTCACGGTTGGTTATAATACCTACCAGTTTTCCGTTCTCCGTGATAGGCACGCCGGAAATCCGGAATTTCCCCATCAGGGCGTCTGCTTCCGCTAAAGTATTCTCCGGAGACAGATGAAACGGGTCTGTTATGACGCCGTTCTCCGAACGTTTCACCTTGTCCACTTCTTCCGCCTGTGCTTCAATCGACATATTTTTATGTATGATACCGATACCGCCCTGACGCGCCATAGCAATCGCCATACGATGTTCCGTTACTGTGTCCATGCCTGCACTCATGATCGGTACATTCAGTTTTACCTTTTTGGTCAACCAGGTCGTCAAGTCCACCTGATTTGGAATAACCTCGGAATATGCCGGTACCAACAGAACGTCATCAAAAGTAATCCCTTCACTCACAATTCTTCCCATGTCTGATTCCTCTCATCCTGATGAATTTTTTTATGCTGTTAAGTTCATACTTTATCAAATTCGATTCCCGATGTCAACCTCATTTTCATGAATACTCAATCCTTAACCACTTTTCTCGGGGCTATCCTTCGGATGTCATTGACCACCGCCTGGTTGAGCTCCAGCTTCAGCAGTTCCTGCCCCTTATCCTGATTAAACACCAGTGTATAGGAAGGCACCTGCGGATCAAGGGAGGTATAGTCCTTTATCTTGATATCCTGTTTTTTACGAAATCTATCCAGTTCACCGGAATTGGACGGCGCTAAAATTTCCAGCTGATCTATATTGTAGCTGGCGCACCGTTTTCTTTTCTGCTTACTCATAATCTTGTCAATGTCTAATTCGCCGTTTACATAGAGATATTCATATTCCAGATCAAATCTTGGTACAACGAAATAACACACAACAACCAGTGCCAACCCCGCCACAAGAAACCATGGCTGGATTGTCAATCCCCCCAGGAAGCAGAAAACCGTCAGTGCGATCAATGCGAATTTTTTGGCCTGATCAGACACCGGCGTGTTGCGTTTCACTAAAATTTCCTGATATAAATCGCTCATTATCTTATTGTCCTTTCCATACCCCACAGTCGATTTCCTTTGTTATAGTGCAAAAGGGGCTATCACACTAAATGTATACTTTGCATAATTATAGTTTTCTGAGAGCCTCATCCTAGTTTTGTATCGTCACGCGCGCTTCGCGCACCTGACAGGTCGTCGGCATCATTCCAATGACACTGCGTGTCAGGATGCCTCCTCGTTGGTACTTCCTGGCCGCAAGCTAATGCGCAGCTGGCAGGTTAGTATCCATTACGCAGGATGGGCAGCGAGAGCGTTCCTCAGAAAATTATAAATATGCAATAAATGCTTAGTGTGACAGCCCCTTATGGGACTTCTTACATCATTCCCATTCCGCCTGCTCCGCCGGCTGGCATGGGAGGTACATCCTCTTTAATGATGCCTACCACAGATTCCGTGGTCAACAATGTGGAAGCAACGCTGGTAGCATTCTGAAGAGCGCTTCTGGTCACCTTGGCCGGATCCAGGATACCTGCCTCTACCATATTTACATACTCTTCCTTATATGCGTCAAAACCGGTTCCGGCTTCCGACTCTCTTACCTTATTTACGATAACGGAACCTTCCAGACCTGCGTTGGCCGCAATATAGAACAGCGGAGCCTCCAGTGCTTTCTGGATGATCTTCGCGCCGGTCTTCTCATCTCCTTCCAACTCAGCTGCCAGCTTATCTACTTTCTTGGCCGCGTGGATGTAGGCAGATCCGCCTCCTGCAATGATACCTTCCTCAACGGCAGCTCTGGTAGCGTTCAGGGCGTCTTCCATGCGGAGCTTTGCCTCTTTCATCTCAGTCTCAGTAGCCGCGCCCACGCGGATCACTGCCACGCCGCCTGCTAGTTTCGCCAGTCTCTCCTGCAGTTTTTCTTTATCAAACTCAGACTTTGTCTCTGTGATCAATGTTTTGATCTGGTTTACTCTGTCCGCGATCTCAGCCTTATCACCAAGTCCGTCCACAATGATCGTATTTTCCTTCTGAACCTTAACGGATTTCGCGCGTCCCAGCATATCCAGGGCAGCGTCCTTCAGTTCCAGTCCAACTTCCTCCGAAATCACCTGCCCGCCGGTGAGGATTGCGATATCTTTGAGCATTTCTTTTCTTCTGTCGCCGTAACCCGGAGCTTTCACTGCCACAACAGAGAAAGTGCCACGCAGTTTGTTAACAATCAGTGTCGTCAGTGCTTCGCCCTCTACATCCTCAGCAATGATCAGCAGTTTCTTGCCGGACTGTACGATCTGCTCCAGCAACGGAAGGATTTCCTGAATGTTGCTGATCTTTTTATCCGTGATCAGGATGAACGGGTCATCCAGCACAGCTTCCATCTTCTCCATATCGGTAGCCATGTAAGCGGAAATATATCCGCGGTCAAACTGCATACCTTCTACCAGATCCAGTTCCGTCTGCATGGTCTTGGATTCCTCAATAGTGATCACACCGTCCTGGGAAACCTTCTCCATTGCGTCAGCCACCAGCTGTCCTACTGTCTCGTCACCGGAAGACACGGCAGCCACTCTGGCAATCTGTTCTTTTCCACTGACTTTCTGACTCATCTCCTTGATGGCCTCTACTGCCTCATCGGTAGCTTTTTTCATACCTTTTCTCAATACGATGGGATTTGCTCCGGCTGCCAGGTTCTTCATTCCTTCATTTACCATAGCCTGTGCCAGAACGGTGGCCGTAGTAGTTCCGTCACCTGCCACATCGTTGGTCTTGGAAGCAACCTCGCGGATCAGCTGGGCTCCCATATTTTCAAATGCATCCTCCAGCTCGATCTCCTTTGCGATGGTAACTCCATCGTTGGTGATCAGCGGAGTACCATACTGCTTATCCAGAACTACATTCCTGCCCTTCGGTCCAAGGGTGACACGTACAGTATCAGCCAGTTTATTTACGCCGCTTTCCAGAGCTGCTCTGGCATCTGCGCCGAATTTGATTTCCTTTGCCATAATTCATTCCTCCTGTTTCTATATACTAATTAAAATATTTTTATTGTAGTTGACTATTCTACAATTGCCAGAATATCATTCTGTTTCACAATCACATATTCCTCATCGCCCAGTTTTACTTCATTGCCCGCGTATTTGGAGTAGATTACCTTATCGCCGACCTTAACCTGCATGGTGACTTCTTTTCCGTCCACCAAGCCGCCCGGTCCTACAGCGATCACCTCCGCCTCCTGGGGTTTTTCCTGAGATTTTGTCGTCAGAATGATACCGGACTTAGTGGTCTCTTCTGCTTCAAACTGTTTTAAAACAACTCTGTCACCTAATGGTACTAACTTCATATTTTATTCCTCCTTAATCTGATCAGTCTTTTTGTTATTAGCACTCACTTAAAATGAGTGCTAAACGATGGTTCTATATTAGTGAAAACGGGTAAAATATGCAAACTCGCAGTTCCTCAAATATTACCCGAAATCTAATCAATTCTCTTGATATCTCTTTAATTCTCTTTATATCTCACTTTTTCTATATTTACAGCAGTGTTTTTCGTTCTTTTTTTATCTCTTCCAGCTGATCAAACACCACATCGTTTAACACTTTGATGTAGGTTCCTTTCATGCCGGAAGAACGGGATTCGATCACCCCGGCGCTCTCGAATTTCCTCAATGCGTTGACGATCACAGAACGAGTGATGCCGACCCGGTCAGCGATCTTACTGGCTACCAATACGCCCTCATTTCCATCCAGTTCATCAAAAATATGGATGATGGCCTCCAGTTCAGAGCAGGACAAAGTGCTGACGGCAGATTTTACAATCTGGATCTTCCGGTTCTCCTCCGCGTTTTCTTCATTGACAGAGCGCATCATCTCCAATCCTACCACAGTCGTACCATACTCGCTGAGGATAATGTCATCAATCTCATATTCACTGCCAGACTTATACATGAACACTGTGCCCAGCCGTTCTCCGGCAATATCAATGGGATTGATGATGCCACGGTATTTCTGCACATTCAGATGTTCAAAGCCAAGCGTCTCCAGATTTACATTTTCTTTGGTGGACAACACACCCAAAAAACGTTCGTTTAAAAGGGGATCAATATATCCTCCCACTTTATCAGCGATCAATTCATGAATTTCCTCCACTCCCCGACACTGGCTGACTCCAAGCACTTTCCCTTTTCGGCTGATAACCAGTATATTTGAATTCATGATTCCGGTCAGTACTTCACAGATGTCATTAAATACTACTTTGCTGGAATTATTATTGTGCAATAGCTGATTAATTTTTCTGGTTTTGTCTAATAATTGTACACTCATACAAACCTCCCAAAACATTAAAACGATAAAGCAAATATTATCACATAATTTTCAGAAAATCAACGAAATTATGTTATTTATTCGCAATATATCCACAATTTTCATTTGCACAAAGCAGCTTATTACCTTTTTCCAGCATATAACTGCCGCACTTCGGACATTTCTGATCGGAAGGCTTTTGCCAGGACATAAAATCACAGTCCGAGTTTTCACACCCATAATATCTTCTTCCTTTCTTTGTCTTGCGGATGATAACTTCCTTTCCGCATTTCGGGCAAGCTACACCGGCTTTTTCCAGATAAGGTTTGGTGTTCCGGCAATCAGGGAATCCCGGACAAGCTAAAAACTTTCCGTGGGGGCCATATTTTATGACCATGTTTCGTCCGCACTCCTCACAGATCACATCCGTCACTTCATCGGCAATGGATACTTTATCCAGCGTTTTCTCTGCTTCTTTCACCGCCTCATCCAGATCAGGGTAGAAGTTTTTCACTACGACTTTCCAGTCCAGATCCCCCTCTCCCACAGAATCCAGCAAAGATTCCATATTAGCAGTAAAGGTCACATCCACAATGCCCGGAAACGCCTTCAACATCATTTGATTTACTGCCTCGCCCAATTCGGTAAGGTACAGGTTCTTCTGCTCCTTCAGCACATACCGTCTTCCCAAAAGCGTAGTGATGGTAGGTGCGTAGGTGCTGGGCCGGCCTATTCCCAGTTCTTCCAGCGTTCTCACCAGAGATGCCTCTGTATAATGAGCCGGCGGCTGGGTGAAATGCTGCTTACTCTCAAATTCTTTCAGCGTCAGTACCGTACTCTCATCCAGCTTTCCGCTCAATACATTCTCTTTTTTTGTGTTCTCGCTTCCAATGGAATAGACCGCCTGAAAACCATCAAACAGGAGCCGTGAAGCCGACACATGGAACAGATAGTCATTGCCTCTGATTTTCACAGAAGTAGTCTCATACTTCGCCGATTCCATCCTGCTTGCTGTAAAACGTTTCCAGATGAGCTGATATAGCCGATATTGATCCCTGCTCAATGTGTCTTTCAATTTGTCCGGACTTCTGCGAATGTCCGATGGGCGGATTGCCTCATGAGCATCCTGAATCTTCTGGCCGGACTTTTTTTCAGTAACGGCAGAAGTCACATAATCTGTCCCATAAGTTTTTTCGATATATTCTCTGGCCGACTTATCCGCCTCCTCAGAGATTCGGGTGGAATCCGTACGCAGATAGGTGATCAGACCGATCGTGCCCTCACCCTTTAGTTCAATACCCTCATACAGCTGCTGTGCCAGCCTCATGGTCTTTTGAGTGGAAAAATTCAGTACACTGGCCGCTTCCTGTTGCAAAGTACTGGTAGTGAAAGGCAGGGGTGCTTTCTTGATTCTCTCACCTATCTTTATTTCCTGTACACGGTAACTGGCGCCCTCCAGATCCTTTAATATCTGATCCAGCTCTTCTCTGGAAGTAATATTCATTTTTTTCTCTTTTCCATAGAATTGAGCAATGAGAGGTTTTTTCTCACCCGGTATGAGAAATTCTGCATCCAGCGTCCAATATTCCTCCGGAATAAAAGAATTGATCTCCTCTTCCCGATCCGCAATGATACGCAGTGCAACGGATTGCACCCTTCCGGCACTCAATCCCCGTTTTACCTTCGCCCAGAGCAGAGGACTGATCCGGTATCCCACCATGCGGTCCAACATTCTTCTGGTCTGCTGCGCGTCCACCATGTCAATATCGATGGCTCTTGGGTGTTTCAGCGCCTCTTTTACCGCTGTTCTTGTAATCTCATTAAACGTGATCCGGTACATCCTTTTTTCGTCCAGTTTCAATGCCTGAGCCAGATGCCAAGATATAGCTTCTCCTTCGCGGTCAGGGTCAGTTGCCAGATATACTTTATCTGCTTTCTTAGCTGCTTTGCGCAGAGATGCAAGGATATCGCCCTTTCCCCGTATGGTTATATATTTCGGTTCATAATCATTCTCCGGATCAAAACCAAGCTGGCTTTTCGGCAGATCCCGGACATGTCCGTTGGATGCCATCACCTCATAATTGGATCCCAGAAACTTTTTAATCGTCTTTACCTTAGTCGGTGACTCAACGATCACCAGATACTTTGCCATAATATAATTCCTCATTTCACTCGAATGTAGTGATTTTTTGAACTCTCCTCCGCCAGACCCTTCAAGATCAGGTTAAGCAATATGCCGCCAATCTTCTCCACCGGCAACTCACTCTTGGCAGCAATTTCTTCCGGTCCTTTTGGCGACAAATCGAGGTTACTATACACCCTTTTTTCTTCCGGTGCAAGTGTAAGTTGATTTTTATTTTGAATTTTCTGCTTTGGATTTTGTAAATAAAGTTCCTCCAACAGATGTTCCGGGGACAGCACTATCCCTGCTCCCTGAGCAATCAGTCGGTTACATCCGCTGCTTAAGGCATCCTGGATTCTTCCCGGAACGGCATATACATCCCGTCCCTGCTCCAGCGCCAGATCCGCCGTAATGAGAGAACCGCTGTTCTCCCTGGCCTCCACCACCACAACCGCGTCGCACAGCCCGCTGATGATCCGGTTCCTCATGGGAAAATGATAAGACAGCGGCCTGGTGCCCTGGGGAAATTCTGAAATGATCCCACCCTGCCTCTGCACATCCAGATACAGTCTTCTGTTTTCCCATGGATAGCAGACATCCGCTCCGCAGCCAAGGACACCGTAGCTCTTTCCTTCCGCCGCCAATGCGGCCCTCTGGGCATATCCATCAATGCCAAGAGCCAGTCCGCTGATCACCTGCACACCTGCATTAGCCAGACCCTCACTGATTTCCACCGCCATGATCTTGCCGTAGTCGCTGCACTCCCTGGCTCCCACTACAGCTACAGCCGGAACATCCGGACACGGGAGTTCCCCAAGATAGAAAAGCCCTGCCGGGCAATCAGAAATCTCCTTCAGTCGTCCCGGAAAATCCGGGTGTTCACAGCTTCTAAATTCTATTCCCCTCTCTGTCGCTCTATGACACACTTCCTCAGGAGAGCAGCGTTTCTTAAAATCCAGCAAACGTTGAATCCATTTCACATTTTTCTCTTTCCATGCCCCAAACTCTTTATCCGGAGCTTCGTATACGGCTCTGGGCGACCCAAAATATTCTGTCAGCATTCGCAGCTGTCTGCTGTACAGCCCTGGTATACTGCAAAGCCATAACCAGCATTGTTCCCTATCTGTATCAATCTCATCTACTCTATTCATACTGTCTCGGTTTTCATCCTTTCTTACTCACTACATCCTGTCGATCCAATATTTTTTATCCAGCGCCCGATAACAGACCGCCTCTCCAAGATGGGCGGTACTTATATTTTCTTTTCCTGCCAGATCTGCAATGGTCCTGGCAACTTTTAAAATCCGGCTGTAAGATCGGGCAGTCAGGTTCAATTTTTCAAAGGCCTCTCTCATCAAATCCTCTTCCTCTTTTCCCAGGAAACAGTATTTCCTGACTGCAGTAACATTTAAGTCTGAATTAAAGCGAAAACCTGTCCCCTGATAGCGCAGTTGCTGTATCTGTTGAGCCTGAGTTACTCGCGTGCGGATCTGCGCAGAGCTCTCTTCCTCCGTTAGATTTTTTAATTCATCATAAAGTACAGGTTCGGCTTCCACACAGATATCAATGCGGTCTAAAAGAGGTTGGCTGATATGATTCAAATATCGTTTCACTTCTCTTGCAGAGCAGCTGCAACGGTTTCTGTCAGGGTAATATCCGCACTTGCATGGGTTCATGGAAGCTACCATCATAAAACCCGCAGGAAACAGATAATTTCCTGTATTTCTTGATATGCAGATCTTCCCCTCCTCCAATGGCTGACGCAATATCTCCAGAGTACTCTTTTGAAATTCCGGAAGCTCATCCAGATATAGCACGCCCCGATGTGCCAGACTCACCTCTCCCGGTCTTGGACTGCTGCCTCCTCCTGCCAGAGCGGCAGGCGTAATGGTATGGTGGGGAGCGCGAAATGGTCGGGCAGTTAAAAGTCCCACCTCCTCTGGCAATATCCCGGCAATGCTGTGCAGCTTGGACACTTCCAGCGCTTCTTCCAGTGTGGTCTGCGGCAGTATGGTCGGAATCCGCCTGGCAGTCATCGTCTTTCCAGACCCCGGTGGTCCGATGATCAGTAGATTATGCAGACCGGACACTGCCACTTCCGCCGCCCTGCGCAGAAGTTTCTGGCCCTGTACCTCAGCAAAATCCACTTTCGTATCTTCCTCCTGTTTAGAGCGGATTTCTTCTATATTAATATGCGTCTCCCCCAGAGTCCCCACCCCGGTCAGAAAATTAAACACCTGTTTTATACTTTCAGCTCCTAATACCCTCACTTCCCGAATCACAGAGCCCTCCCTGAGATTTCCCTGTGGGATCACACAAGTATGGCAGCCATATTCTGCGGCACTGGAAACCATCTCCATCACACCTCTGATACTGTTAATCCCTCCATTCAAGCTCAATTCTCCTGCAAACAGGATTCCCTTTAGGGAATCCTGTGGAATATACCCAAGGGATGCCAAAACTGCGATTGCAATCGGCAGATCAAAACCAGATCCTGCCTTTCGCAAGTCCGCAGGAGACAGATTTACGGTAATTCGTTTAGCCGGCAAATGAATTCCTGAATTTTTCAACGCCGTTCTCACCCGATCCTGGGCTTCCTTGACTTCTGAACCAAGGAACCCCACCATAGAAAACATAGGCATCCCATCGCTCACGTCCGCCTCCACCATCACTTTTTTACTTTCAATCCCATTGATTGCCGCTGATACTACTGTACTGAACAAATTCTTCTCCTTTCTGTCAGTTCTCCCATGGCCCAGTTCTCTTTGCTGAACTGTTTACGGCATTAAATAAAGAACCCGCTGTACCTATTTTAAATAAATGTGTGAAAATTGGCGAAACGCCTGTTTTGAATCCAGTTTATCTCCCAAAGATGGGCGAATCTGGTTTCAGAAATGCCTCCGGCATTTATGATTTGTGACGCTATCATAGCATATGTGCATAAAAATAGCAAGATTTATTATCACAATAAATCCTGCCATCTGATCTTTTCTATCTCATCTTCTTGGTTATCGTCAGCTTCGCTGCATGCCACCAGGGTAAATCGTTCGTTCTGCAGTTCCTGAAACCGCCGGGTATCTGTTTGCAGCAGGTTGATTTCCCGCAGGTCACAGCGAAGCCCAATTCCGATACACTTTAACCAGCTCTCTTTTCGGCTCCAGAGGAGATTCAGCAATCGCTCCCTCTCTTCTTGCGTTTGCAGTTCCTCCATTCTTCTCCATTCTGCCGGGTGGCATATGCGCCTGGCAAGGTTTTCTTTCCACGGAAATCGCCGTTCTATATCAATCCCTACCGGAAGGCTTCCAATAGCGCAGGCTACACCTTCATGGCAGTGACTGATATTAAACTGAAGCTGAGGATACTGTTTAAGATAGGGCTTTCCCTGCTCTGTATACCCGTACTTCGGTTTTTTAACGAAATAATTCTTTTTTAAGATTGTCTCTAATAATAAATAAGCCAGACAGTGCTGGCTTATCTCCGGGGGCACCCCCTCACAATAGTACACTCTCATTTTATTCTACGAAACATTCCCTCAGTTTCTTCAATGCATTCTTCTCAATCCGGGAAACATAAGATCGGCTGATCCCCAATATTTCGGCAATCTCTCTTTGTGTTAACTCTTTCTGTCCCCCTAGTCCATAACGCACAGCGATCACTTTTTGTTCCCGCTCATCTAACACTTGCTTTAGACATTTGTACAGCTTTTTTGAATTCTTCCGAAGTTCCAGTTCCTCCAGTACATCCACCGGCTCGCTCTCAAGGATATCCATCAGGCGCAATTCCCGCCCTTCCTGATCCACACCAATCTTTTCGTATATCGATACCTCTCTGGACTGCTTTTTCTTCACTCGCATCATCATCAGCAGCTCATTCTCAATACATCTTGCCGCATAAGTTGCCAAGCGGTTGTTTTTTTTGCAGTCAAACGTAGAAACTGCTTTTATCAATCCGATGATTCCGATGGAAATCAAATCATCCTGATTGTCTTCTGTCCCCTGATATTTTCGCGCTACATGAGCCACTAGCCGTAGATTTCGTTCAATCAGAATATTTCTCGCTCCCACATCACCCTCTTTATACTTCTGAAGATAATGCTTCTCTTCTTCCGGCGACAGCGGCTTTGGGAAAGTTTTCAAAAAGCACCTCGAAAGGGGGTTTTATTTTATTCTATGAACACCTGTGTCCAATCGTGCCTCTGTTTCCTCTCTGCGTCGCAAAATATCGTATCGATCCAGTTTCGTTCCAAGATTGATCCAGAGTTTCTGTTTTGGATGTGGTGCGCTCTCCATCGCTTTTCCCTCTTCATCCAGGATCTCCAGAACCTTCACCTCCAGATTCTCACCATCAGGTTTCATCACCTCGATCAATTCCCCTACGGTGAATTTATTTCTTTGTTCTATTGCGTACCGTCCTTCCGGTGATTCTTCTCCTACAATGCCAAGATAAGTATATTCCTTAATGTAAGTGTTGCTGTCATAAATCTGCGCCTCCTCCGATGGCTTACCATAAAAGAAACCCGTGGTAAACTGACGGTAGGTGCAGTTGGAAATCTGCTCCCGATACCAGTCCATATTGGCCTCATAAAGAGCCGGATCTTTCCTGTAATCATCAATAGCTTTCCGATATGTCCTGGCCACGGTAGCTACATAAAGCGCTGTTTTCATCCGTCCCTCAATTTTAAGGCTGTCAATCCCGGCATTCAGCAGATCAGGAATATGCTCGATCATGCACAGATCTTTTGAATTAAAAATGTAGGTTCCCCGCTCATTTTCATAGACCGGAAAATATTCTCCCGGCCTGGTCTCCTCCATCACCGCATATTTCCAGCGGCAAGGATGGGTACAGGCCCCCTGGTTAGCATCCCGCCCGGTAAAATAATTACTCAACAGACAGCGCCCGGAATAGGAAATGCACATGGCTCCATGCACAAACGTCTCGATCTCCAGTTCCTCGGGAATACTTTCACGGATTTCTTTGATTTCTTCCAGAGACAGTTCTCTGCCGCAGACCACGCGCTTTGCTCCCTGCTCCTGCCAGAAACGGTATGTCTCATAATTCACATTGTTGGCTTGCGTGCTGATGTGACGTTCAATTTCTGGGCAAACGCGTTTTGCAATCTGAAACACTCCCGGGTCAGCAATGATAAGGGCATCCGGCTTTATCTGCCGCAATTCCTTAAAGTAAGCCTCTACTCCCGGCAGATCCCGATTGTGGGCCAGAATATTAGCCGTCACATAGACTTTCACTCCATGCTCATGGGCAAATAAGATACCCTCCCTCATTTCGTCCATAGAAAAGTTTTTGGCTTTCGCCCTAAGACCGAAAGCCTCACCGCCGATGTAAACCGCATCAGCGCCAAATATTACCGCAGTCTTCAGCACCTCCAGACTGCTGGCCGGTATCAGTAATTCGGGGTATCTCATGGAATTTTCTTATCCTTTCTTAACACTCACTGCAGCTCCATCTCCGATAGGAACGATAGAAGTCAGCAGTCCCTGCGTATGTTTCAATTCATATAAATAATCCCGCATCCTTTTATAAATTGTTCGGTTCCGGCGTTCCACGGCAAATTTGGATTCGATAATATCCCCGTCCTGCAGTACATTATCCGAGATCATAATGCCGCCAGCCGCCAGCAGGCGAAGCGTCTCCGGCAAAAAATGAATATACTGACCCTTGGCTGCATCCATAAAAATAAAATCATAGGGTCCGGTAAGCTTTTTTAATATCTGCAGCGCATCTCCCTCCAACAGAGTAATTCTCTCTCCCGTGGGTACAGCAGCAAAATTAGCCTTGGCCACAGAAATACGTTTCTCATACTTTTCAATGGTGGTGATCCTGCAGTCTTCCGGTGTATACTCTGCCATAAGCAACGCAGAAAATCCCACCGCAGTCCCAACCTCCAGGATGTTTTTCGGATGCTTTAATTCCAAAAACACCCGCAGGAAACTTTGCATTTCATGCCTTATTATGGGAATACCCTCTTCTCTTGCCTTCCGCTCCAGTTCTTCCAAATATACCGGATTATCTGTATCCATTGAATTAATGTATGCGGCCATCCGCTCATCCACTATCATAAAAATGCTCCCGCTTTTATTTTCAGATAGGTATTACATCTTCAAAGGATTCCAATTCAATATCCGTAACACCCACGACCTCCATGCTGATCTTTTGCAGCATCCTGCAAAGCCTCAGCTCTGCAGTCAGATATTCCGCGATTATTGCATTCTGATACAGTTCATTTCTGGCCGCAAACAATCGATTCATCTCATCTAACAGGTCAATAGATTCATCGGAATTCTGCATCAGAAACACCCTTCGACGAAACACCTGTGTCTGCCGTTTCAGCTCCGGATACTCCTCAACTTTTATCTTGCTTTTCTCAAATGTCTGATATTCCTCGCTATTTCTAACCGCTTCAATCAGAGCTCTGGTACATTCTTCTACTTTCTTGTCCATAATTCTTACTCATCCACTTCCATAATGATTGGCAGGATCATGGGACTCCTCTTAGTGCGTTTCCACAGAAATTCACTCAGAGAATCCCGCACTGCATTTTTAATCTTGCCCCAATCCGTCATTCTGCGATCCAGGCAATTGTTCAAAGCCGTCTGTACCACAGAGCGAGCTTCGTCCATCAGATCCTCCGATTCCCTCACATACACAAATCCACGAGATACGATATCCGGGCCTGCCAGTACCTGATTTGTGTATCTGCCCAGTGTCAGTACTACAATAAGAATGCCATCCTCTGCCAGATGTTGACGGTCGCGCAGCACAATATTTCCCACATCTCCGACCCCAAGGCCGTCTACCAGAATCGCTCCGGTCTGCACATGACCGGCAATATTTGCTTTCTCTTCCGACAGTTCCAGCACATCGCCGCTCTTTAGAATAAAAATATTATTTTTGTCTATTCCAAGTTCCTGAGCAAGCTGCGCCTGAGCTTTCAAATGACGGTATTCACCATGAACCGGGATCGCGTATTTCGGACGCACCAGAGTATAGATTAGCTTAATCTCTTCCTGGCAGGCATGTCCTGACACATGGACATCCTGAAAGATCACATTTGCCCCTTTCATAGACAATTCATTGATAACATTGGACACCGCCTTCTCATTGCCCGGTATGGGATGAGAACTGAAAATAACCGTATCGCCCGGTTTGATCATCACCTTCTTGTGCATGTTGGCAGCCATTCTGGATAAAGCTGCCATGGACTCTCCCTGACTGCCGGTTGTAATCAGTACCATCTTCTCATCCGGATAATTTTTCATCTGTTCCAGATCGATCAGGGTATTTTCCGGTATATTCAGATAACCCAGCTCAGACGCCGTAGAAATGACATTCACCATACTTCGGCCTTCCACCACGACTTTTCTCCCGAACTTATAGGCGGAATTGATGATCTGCTGCACCCGATCCACATTGGATGCAAACGTAGCAATAATGATCCGTGTGTTTGTATGCTCCGAAAAAATATTGTCAAATGTTCTTCCCACGGTACGCTCTGAAGCGGTAAATCCTTTTCGCTCTGCATTGGTGCTGTCACACATCAGTGCCAGCACTCCCTTCTTGCCAATCTCCGCAAATCTCTGCAGATCAATGGCGTCCCCGAATACCGGGGTATAATCCACTTTAAAATCACCGGTATGCACCACAATGCCCGCCGGAGAATAAATCGCCAACGCCACTGCATCCTGAATGCTGTGATTCGTCTTTATAAACTCGATCCGAAAGCACCCCAGATTAATGGACTGCCCCGGTTTTACCACCTTTCTCTTAGTGGTTCTGGTCAGATTGTGTTCTTTTAATTTATGGTCGATTAATCCCATGGTCAGCTTCGTAGCATAAATAGGAATATTGATTTCCTTCAAAACATACGGCAGAGCACCGATATGGTCTTCATGACCGTGAGTAAATACGAACCCTTTTACCTTGTCCACATTTTCTTTCAGATAACTAACATCGGGAATTACAAGATCAATGCCCAACATATCGTCTTCCGGAAATGCCAGTCCGCAGTCCACAACAACAATACTGTCTTCATATTCAAAGGCAGTAATATTCATCCCGATTTGCTCCAGTCCGCCCAACGGGATGATTCTCAATTTTGAGTTTTTTCTGTTTTTCAAATCTTACCTCCATTTTCCTGATTTCACGAATCCATCTTATTTTTTAACTGTGCTGTAACCGTAAAGCCGATATTTACCGCTCGATCTCTACGTCCTCCAGCATTTCTTCAAATACCCGAGATACTGCCTCCAGTTCCCCGTCGTCTTCCACGATCTCGTAGAGCGCGTCAGCCTCTCCATCCGCGGATAAATCTTTCAAAATCCAGGCATTTCCATCTTCGTCTTCAGTCTCCGTAACCAGAAGATAGCTATTTCCCGCGATTCTGGTCTGTTCCAACACATAAAATTCAGCAGTTTCTCCTTCTCCTGCCAGTGCAAAATTAATTTTTTCCATCTTTATTCCTCTAAATACACTGTTTTCCGTATCAATTTCTCCGGCTGTCCAGATATCCCTGCAAAATGTACACCGCCGCAATCTGATCCACATAATCTTTTCGACGCTCTCTTCGCACTCCTGCTTCCATCAGTGTACGGTTTGCAGACACCGTCGTCAGCCGTTCATCCCACATCACAACAGGCAGACCTGTCCGTCTCTCCAGCATGTCTTTAAATACCAGAGATTTCTCAGCCCTGTCCCCTATGGTGTTATTCATATTTTTCGGGAAGCCCAGCACAATGGTTTTTACTTCGTATTCCTGGATCAGTGCTTCTATCCTTGCCAGGGTCTGACGAAGCTTATTTTCGGACGTTCTTCGTATGATCTCCACTCCCTGTGCCGTCAGCCCAAGTCCATCACTCACCGCTACGCCCACTGTCTTGGAACCATAGTCCAGACCCAGGATCCTTGTATACTTCATCTCTGCCATGACCGATTCTTAATGTATTCCCTGAGTAGTTCTTCCACAAGTTCGTCCCGTTCTACCTTCATAATCATGCTGCGTGCATTTTTATGGCTAGTAATATAAGTGGGATCCCCCGACATAATGTACCCCACGATCTGGTTCACTGGGTTGTATCCTTTTTCTGCCATCGCATTATACACGATGTCCAGAACATTTTTTACTCGTGTTTCTGGATCTGTACTGACCTTAAAGTATTGTGTATTATTAATCTCAGCCATTTTATCACGCCCTATTCTACCACTAATTTCCCGAATTCGATACTCAATGCATATTTATTTTAATATAAATAAGATAATTAATCAAGGACTTTCCATGCTAAGCATTCATTTTTCATTTGCAGCACCGGCAGATCAAATCCACTTTTACAGCACAATCTTCCCCTCAAAATCCGGTTCTCAAAATTATCTGTCGCAAGGATGGCAGCCTTGATATACTCTCTGGTATAGCCAACATAATAATCCTGCCCATCCAGAACTACCTTTTCTTCATATAACACTTCACAATCTTTTCCCAGCCAAGCTTCTTCATATGCTTTCTTATTTTTTCTGTTTAATTTTATAAGCACGTTACTTCGATCAGATTTTACGGTTTCCGGTATCTGATCAGGCATTTCAGCTGCCCGGGTGCCTTTTCGCTTTGAATATTTGAACACGTGGGTCTCATAAAAGCGTATGCTCTTAAGAAATTCCACCGTTTCCAGGAACTCTGTGTCAGTTTCACCCGGAAAGCCCACAATCACATCCGTTGTCAATGCCGGCATATCAAAATAGCTGCGCAAAATCTCGCAGCGTTCCCGATATTCCGCGGTATCGTAACGCCTGTTCATACGCTTTAATACCTCGTCACATCCGCTCTGCAAAGATAAATGAAAGTGCGGACATATTTTGGAGAGGGACGCTAGACGGGATGCAAACTCCTCTGTCACGATACCCGGTTCCAGTGAACCGAGACGGATACGCTCAATTCCCTCCAGCTCATGGACACTCTCCATCAATTCCAGCAAGCTGCTGTCCAAATCCTTTCCATAGGAACTTAAATGTATCCCCGTCAGAACTACCTCTTTCACTCCACTGGCAGAAAGCTTTCGCAGCTCCTCCACAACCTCCTTAGGTTCCCGGCTCCTGGCTCTTCCTCTGGCATAGGGAATAATACAGTAACTGCAGAATTGATTGCATCCGTCTTGTACCTTAATATAAGCTCTGGTATGTTCCTCCGTTTTCGTGATCGACAACAGTTCATACTCCTTCGTATGGTTGATGTCTATCAGCTCTTGCTGTGTATTCTGTTGATCTCCTGCGATTTTGGAAGCCTTTTCGTATCTCTTCAGCACCTCCAGCAGATCAATCTTCTTATTATTGCCCAGAACGATATCCGCCTCTACTTCCAGCCCGGTTCGTTCTTTTGCAGTCTGCACATAGCATCCTGCCGCCACAATAATAGCCGAAGGATTCATTTTCTTCGCCTTGTGGAGCATCTGCCGGGATTTTCGATCCGCTATATTTGTAACAGAGCAGGTGTTTATAACATACACATCCGCCCCCGGCGCAAATGGAACAATCTCATATCCCGCCTGTTCCAGCTGCTGCTGCATCGCCTCTGTTTCGTAGGAATTTACTTTACACCCCAAATTGTGAAACGCTGCTTTTTTTCCATTTCCTTCGTTCAAATTTTCACCTCAATATTTCATCTTGACTTTTGCCAACATTGACTGTAAGATAGGCATAGACAAGATTTTATCATTTATTTATGGAGGATAAGATAATGAAAACAGTTCAGATTTCATTAAATTCCATTGACAAAGTGAAATCCTTCGTCAATGATATTACAAAATTTAATTACGACTTCGATTTAGTATCCGGGAGATATGTCATTGACGCAAAATCCATCATGGGCATCTTCAGTCTGGATCTTTCCAAGCCCATTGATCTGAGCATCCATGCCGAGGATGACATCGATACAATTTTGGAAACCTTGAAACCGTATCTGATTTAATACAGTCTTTACATACCTCGCTGTATCATCACGCCGAGATTAATCCATTTGCATGACGCAGAGCTGACACAGAAATGTGGCAGCTCTTTTTTGTCACATAGGAAATTCCTCCGGATTTCCTATGTGACAAAACCCTCCGGGGGATGCGCAGCACACTTTTGTTCCATGAAACAGGCGCCATCACACGTTTACGTGTGCTTGTGTTTTCTCTACTCTATCCTTATGGTTTCTGTCGTCTCTATGGCAGTCTGCACCAGTTCATCGATCTTCTCCGCCAGCTTCTGCTCCGAACGCTTAATAGCATTCCGATTCGGTTTTGTCACCGGATGTTTTGCCACAAAAATCGTGCAGCAATCCTCAAAAGGCAGGATGGATGTCTCGTAAGTTCCAATCTTCTGGGCAATGTCCACGATATCCTGCTTATCAAAGCCGATCAGAGGACGGAATACTGGCATGGTACACACTTCGTTGGTGGCCGCAAGGCTCTGCATGGTCTGACTGGCTACCTGACCGATACTCTCGCCGGTCACCAGAGACAAACATTTTGTCTCATTGGCAAAATGCTCCGCTATCTTCATCATGTATCGGCGCATAATGATCGTCAATTCATCATGAGGGCACTTGTCATAAATATAAAGCTGAATATCCGTAAAATTTACCACATGCAGATCAATAGGTCCACAGTAGCGCGCCACCAACTTCGCCAGATCCACCACTTTCTGTTTTGCCCGCTCGCTGGTATAGGGAGGCGCATGGAAATAAGTGGCATCCAACTTAACGCCCCGTTTAGAAATCATGTAGCCTGCTACCGGACTGTCAATACCGCCAGAAAGCAACAGCATGGCTTTGCCATTCGTACCCACCGGCATTCCTCCCGGTCCCGGGATAATTTTAGAATATATATAGATCTTCTCGCGGATTTCAACATGTACCATCAATTCCGGCTTGTGCACATCCACCGATACACCCGGAAATGCGTCCAGGATACGGCCGCCCAGATAGGCGTTTACTTCCATAGAATCAATAGGATAATCCTTTCTCGCCCTTCTGGTGTCCACCTTAAAAGTCTGCTCTTTCATATCATAAACAGTGGAAAGGAACTCAATCACATCATTTCCCAGTTCCTCCAGTCCCTTATCTTCCACTTTCATAACTGGGCAGATTCCCACAATACCAAACACTCTCTGAAGTGCTTCCACCGTCTCCTCAAAATCATACAGCCCATCCGAATCAATGTAAATCCTTCCCTGCTCCCGGTATACCTGAAATTCGCCGTCCACCGGTTCCAGGGCACGGCGGATCTGCCTTACCAGAGCATCCTCAAACAGATAGCGGTTTTTTCCCTTGATACCGATCTCTCCGTACTTGATTAAAAATGTTTTAAACATGTTTCCTCCTAAAATGTGACTTAATGCCGTGTATATCGCCTTAGAACAGGCAGCAATTCCCCCAGTGCTTCCAGGCAGTAATCTATTTCTTCCACAGTGGTCTGCTCACAGAAGCTGAAGCGCAGAGTAGTTTCCAACAGTTCCCGCTCCAGATGAATTTCCTTAAGCACTGTACTCACCGGGAGCTTTTTATTGGAAGAACAGGCAGAACCGGATGATACATAGATTCCTCGATCCTCCAACGCATGCAGTAATACCTCGCTGCGTACGCCCCGGAAACTTGCACTGACAATGTGGGGAGCGCTGCTCTCTCCATCATCGCTATTAAGTGTAACTTCGGGAAGTTTGCAAAGTCCTTTCGACATTCGGTGTTTCAGTTCATACATATGGCCAACTTTTTTGTCAAAATTTTGATATGCCTCTCCGGCAGCCACTCCCAGTCCAGCGATGCCCGGCACATTGTCTGTTCCAGAGCGCATGCCCCTCTGCTGCCCTCCGCCCAAAATCAACGGACGGATCTTCGTTTTTTCTTTCACAAATAAAAAGCCTGTTCCCTTGGGCCCGTGAATCTTATGTCCGCTCACAGAAAGCAGGTCAATTCCCAACCGTTTCGGATAGATACGATACTTGCCATAGGCCTGTATTGCGTCCACATGAAACAGAATATCCGGGCGATATCCTTTCACGATCTTTCCAATCTCTTCGATGGGTTCTACTGCTCCCATTTCATTGTTTACATACATGATGGAAACTAAGATCGTCTCCTGACACAGCGCTGCTTTCAAATCCTCCAGACTTACATGTCCCTGTCCGTCCACCGGTAAATACGTCACGCAAAATCCAAGTTTCTCCAGATACATCATAGGCTGGATCACTGCTGCATGCTCAATGGCTGAGGTGATAATGTGATTTCCTGCTCTTCGATTCGCCAGAGCTGCTCCTATCAACGCCCAGTTATTTGATTCCGTACCACCGGAAGTAAAGAAAATTTCTTTCTCGCTCACCTTCATGGTAGCAGCGATCGTCTCCCGGGCTTCCTTTAAATATCTCTCTGCCTCTACGCCTTTCCGGTGTCTGGAGGAAGGATTCCCATAATCTTCCATCATAGTTTTTACAACAATGTCTTTCACACTCTCCAGACATCTGGTAGTGGCAGAATTATCCAAATATGCTTCCATTATGATAACTAATTCCTTTTAATGATTTCTTACATTCATCCTTATCTGTTTTCCAACAAAAACATCAGCACCGACAACACAGTCATCCCAGCGGTCTCCGTACGTAAAATCCGTCGTCCCAAAGTAATGGGCTGCGCTCCCTGCTGCAGAGCCAGTTCCACTTCCTGGCCCTCAAAACCGCCCTCCGGACCAATAAAGATGCCTACTGACTGGCCGGGTGTAATTTCTCTCAGAAGTTTTCTGGTTTTTTCCATATCCTTCGCCAGTTCATAAGGTATTAGTTTCACGTCCAGATCTTGGGCATACTTCATTGCCTCCGAAAAACTCATAACCGGCCCCACTTTTGGGATGACCATCCGTTTGGATTGTTTTGCCGCACTCTCTGAGATGGCGTTCCAACGTCTTAATTTCGCCTCCGCTTTCTTCGGTTCCAGCTTCACCACTGCCCGGCTGGTAGACATAGGAATAATTTCATAAACCCCCAGTTCCACCGCTTTTTGAATAATGAGTTCCATCTTATCGCTCTTTGGCAATCCCTGAAAAAGATATACTCTGGAAGGCAGTTCCACACCGCTTTCCTCAATCCAAAGGATACGGGCCAGGACAACATCCTCTCTGATCTCGGCAATCTCACAGCGATAATCCTTATTATCCAGTCCATTGCAGAGCCGAAGCTCCTCCCCCGGTCTCATCCGCAGTACATTTTTGATATGGTTGACATCAGAGCCTTCTATTTTGATTTCCTTTTCCCCAATCTGGCTGGGGGACACAAAGAAATGATGCATATTCAAACCTTTCTGGCAGTTACAGACACCCACTCGCCCTGGCGCGTCACTTCTACCACCTCAAGGCCGGCGGATTTTACTGCTTCCACCACGGTTTCTTCCTTCTCATCAATGATACCGGAAGTAATATAGATGCCGCCCTTTCTCATCTGATGAATAATCACCGGTGTCAGAGGAACCAGTACATCCGCCAGAATATTGGCCACTACAATGTCGTATTTTTCAAAACCAACTTGCTCCTGAACCTTACGATCATCAATAATATTTCCGATCATCACATCCATGGAACCTTCCGGAATTTGATTGACCTCCAGATTTTCTTTTGTCGCGCTGATAGCGCAGGGATCCAAATCTGTGCCAATAGCATGTTTCGCTCCCAGTTTTAAAGCTACTATCGAAAGAATTCCGCTTCCGGTTCCCACATCCAGAAGTTCTGTCTCTAAAGTCACATATTTTTTCAACTGCCGCATGCAAAGCTGCGTTGTCTCATGCATTCCGGTGCCAAAGGCTGTACCCGGATCAATGTGGATCACCATCTTATCCGCATCCTCCGGCTTCATCTCTTCCCAGGATGGAATGATCAGAATATCATCAACGTAGAACTGATGAAAAAACTCTTTCCAGTTGTTGATCCAGTCCTTGTCCTCTGTCTGAGATTCCTGGATCGTGCAATCGCCAATATCCATAAACTGGCGAAGTTCTTCCAGTTCCCCTCGGACTCTGCTTAAGATTTCTTCTTTGTCCGCATCCTCTTCCAGATAGAAATTCAGATAAGCAATGCCGTCATCTGCCGGCCCTTCCGGCAGAATGTCCACAAACATCTGCTGTTTATCTTCCTCAGTAAGAGGTACTTTATCCTCAATTTCCACGCCCTCTACGCCAGCTTCTGCAAGAGTAGAAATCACAATGTCCTCCACCTCAGACAATGTTTTTAGTCTAAATTTATTCCACCGCATGGTTTACCTCATTGTTTTTCACTTTCTTCCTATATTTCCTGATATCCATTTGGATTTTTCTGCTGCCAGTTCCAGGAGTCCGCGCACATCTCATCAATTCCATATTCTGCTTCCCAGCCCAGTTCTGCCTTTGCTTTCGAAGGATCGCAATAACAGGTAGCAATATCTCCCGCCCGTCTTGGTTTGATCTGATACTTGACGGCATGTCCGCAGGCTTTCTCAAATGCCTCCACCACCTGCAGTACGCTGTATCCGTTTCCAGTACCCAGGTTATAAATGCTGACGCCCTCTTTATCCGCCAGCTTGCGGATCGCTTTCACATGGCCCCTTGCCAGATCCACCACATGAATATAGTCCCGAACGCCAGTTCCATCCGGTGTGTCATAATCATTTCCAAACACACCCAGGCACTCCAGCTTGCCAATAGCAACCTGTGCCACATAAGGAAGCAGATTATTCGGGATCCCCTTAGGATCCTCCCCGATCAGTCCACTCTTATGGGCGCCAATGGGATTGAAATACCGAAGCAGAATGACATTCCATTCCGGATCAGACTTTTGAATATCCATCAGCACCTGTTCCAGCATCCATTTGGTCCAACCATAAGGGTTCGTACAGATCCCCTTGGGACAGTCCTCCGTGATAGGTACAAACGCCGGATCCCCATAGACCGTAGCGGAAGAACTAAAAATAATATTTTTCACTCCATGGTTTCTCATCACATCACAAAGCGTCAGAGTTCCCGCAATATTGTTGGAATAGTATTCAATCGGCTTCGCCACTGACTCTCCCACAGCTTTCAGTCCGGCGAAATGAATGACCGCATCAATCTCTTCCTGATCAAATACCCGCTCTATAGCCTCGCGATCCCGGATATCTGCCTCATAAAATGTCACCTTTTTCCCAGTAATAGTCTCTACTCTCTCCAGCGCTTTCTCGCTGGCATTGTAAAGGTTGTCCAACACCACTACATCATAACCTGCCTCCAGAAGTTCCACGCAGGTATGACTTCCAATATAACCGGCTCCGCCCGTCACTAATATTCTCATAGTTAACTCCTTTACTCTGTGCTTTACTTAAAACGCACCAGCGCAATCAACAACTGCGCCCGGTGCTATCATCATTCGCCGTTCGCCAATCACGCAAGCATGTTGGCTCACTGATACTCATTATATCATGTCTGCCCGTAAATGCCATCCCATTTTTTCAAAAGTGTTACAATTCCGCCAATCTGGTGACTCCCACATAGATTTCCTGTATCTTATACCAGGTGCGGGGCCCCACAATGCCATCCTGTACCAGGCCGAAAATAGCCTGAAACACTCTCGCCGCATTTTGAGTACGCTCTCCGAACACACCATCCACCACAAGTTTTGGTATCAGCGGATAATTATCGGATATGCGGTTTAGCTGTTCCTGAATTTTAACCACATTTTCTCCTCTGGAACCGATATCCAACGGATATCCCGGGTAAGAGGAGGGCACTCCTGACACTTCCTCCGCAAAATTGATGTACATATTATCGCCATAATAATAGCGCAAAATCTCAATAGGTTCATATCCCAATTCCCCCAATTGCTTACTGCCCCACTGGGTCATCCAGTTCGGGCAGCTTACTCTCTCTCCATCGCAGTATTGGGTTAGAATTGGCTGCCGCACATTGGGCCGGGACAGATAATTATCAAAGACCTCATCCACCACTTCCTCGATGCTCTCATAGTAGTTCCGCCCCGCCATCCATTTCTGATCAAAAGCAGTAGATGAAGTTATAGTGAAATCATATCCCTTGTTCCGATACCATTCCGTATAAATGCGGTTCATGGCAAAAGACTGAATCGCCAGTACATTGGCAATAATAGATGATCTGGGCCAGGTGGCATAGATTTCACTGGACGCCACATTTTTTATATAATCCCGATAACGCACATAATAGTTTCGGGCCGTGGTATCCTGAGGCGTCCCATCATGTACTACCACATACTCCGGCACCACCACCTGACTGAGCACAATTTCTCCGCTCTGAGCCACCGGTTTGATCTCCTCTTCCGCAATTTTCGGGGGGTACTCCCCGTAGAGGGTATGCGCCGGAATCACTACGACATCCGGGGGCTGAATCCCAGTCAGCGGCCGCATACGAATCGTCTGCGTCGCCACCTGCTCCGCCAGTATCTGCGTTCCTGATATAGTAATTGTCTCATAACCCGCTGCTGAAATCTTTAATGTATATTCCGAATAGGGCTGATTCTCAGAAGTCCGATCCAGGCTATATTCCACCGGCGGCGCACTCAGTTCCACTTGCTCCGTTTGTCCGCTGTTGTCGGTGGTAACTTCCTCCAAAATCTCTTCCGGCTCTCCTGTGTATGAAATATCCACAGTAGCCCCCTCAATGGGTATATTCTGCACTTCCGAGGTCACCTGTATCCGCAGGCCGCCCCTGTCCGGCTGTTCTTCCTGCATCATGCGCATACGCGAATCACTCATCCCGTTCTCCTGCCAATCTTCCACAAGGACTGCGGTCTCTGTTTTGACAGTCCTTTTTACCTCAGCATATGCGCTATACAAATGAAAATTGCTTAAGTTTTTGAAAAAATTGAAAAAAGCTCTTTTCATTTTTGAAAAAAGTGCTATACTAATGACATGGAATCATAGCTCAGCTGGGATGAGCGTTCGCCTCACACGCGAGAGGTCATGGGTTCGAGCCCCATTGATTCCATTTTTTTATACCCATTTTACTGAATACTTACTCCTGAAACGTCTTCAGTGCGTCCAGTGTCCGCTGCATCAGCTCATCCAGGCTCCAGCCAAGCATATCGGCTCCCTGTTGGATCACATCTCTGGAACATCCCGCAGCGAAGCCCTTGCTCTTAAATTTTTTCTTTAGTGACTTCAGTTCCAGATCCTGCACGCTTTTCGACGGGCGCATCAGTACAACGGCTCCCACCAGTCCGGTCAGCTCGTCCACTGCAAACAGCACCTTCTCCATCTCATGCTCTGGTTTGATATCTACCGTAATTCCATATCCATGACTGGCTGTAGCATGGATGATCCGCTCGTCAATCCCCCGTTCTCTCATAATTTCCTGCGATTTAATACAATGCTGCTCCGGGTACTGTTCAAAATCCAGATCATGGAGCAATCCTACGATTCCCCAAAACTCTTCTTCCTCCCCATATCCCAATTCTCTGGCAAAGTATTTCATTGTATTTTCCACGGTTTGCGCGTGTTCCAGATGGAACTCCTCCTCATTATACTCTGTCAGCAATTTCCATGCCTCTTCTCTGTTCATGTCTGCATTCCTCCATTTATCATTGTTTTACTATAATGTTACGTCAAATACACAACATGTGGCTTTCTCGCACAAAAAAACCTCGTACATCCATATCGGACAACGAGGCTTTCAGCAGTTCGTAGGGGAATCGAACCCCTGTTTTCGCCGTGAGAGGGCGACGTCTTAACCGCTTGACCAACGAACCAAATCACTATATCAGCGACACTTAGATACTATACACTATTCTTTTGAAAAAAGCAAGTACTTTTTTCATTTTTTAAAAAATGGATTATAATTTAACAGCCCAGCAGGTTTCAGCAACTGACAAGTCGTACTTGCATGTAAATGGCAGTTGCTGAAACCCGCCAAGGACGGTTTTATTATTTCAGCTGAATTCTGGCAACGCCAGTCTTGATTGCCGCATCAGCTACGGCTTTTGCTACTGCATCTTTCACTCTTGAATCGAATGCCGCAGGAAGAATGTATTCTGCGTTCAGTTCATCATCGCTAACGATACCTGCAATCGCATAAGCCGCAGCAACTTTCATTTCTGAGTTGATTTCAGAAGCTCTCACATCCAGAGCGCCCCGGAAGATTCCCGGGAATGCCAATACATTATTTACCTGGTTCGGGAAATCACTGCGTCCTGTGGAAACGACCGCTGCTCCGCCGGCTTTCGCCTCATCAGGGAAAATTTCCGGAGTCGGATTTGCGCACGCAAAGATAATCGGATCCTTCGCCATAGTAGCTACCATCTCTTTGGTCAGAGTACCCGGAGCCGATACGCCGATAAATACGTCCGCACCTTTGATTACATCTGCCAGGGTACCTTTCTCGTGAGCCTGGTTTGTGATCTTGGCCATCTCCTGCTTGATTGGGTTCAGGCCTTCTCTTCCCTCATAGATTGCTCCCTGACGGTCAGTCATGACCACATGCTCCAGACCCATGCTGATCAGCAGCTTAATAATAGCAATACCTGCAGCACCTGCACCGCTTGTAACGATCTTAATATCATGAATATCTTTTTTCACCAGTTTCAATGCATTGATCAGACCAGCCAGCGTAATAACAGCCGTTCCATGCTGGTCATCATGGAAGATCGGAATATCGCAGCATTCCTGCAGTCTCTTCTCGATTTCAAAACAACGGGGCGCACTGATATCCTCCAGATTTACGCCGCCAAAGCTTCCGGCCAGCAATTTTACCGTCTGTACAATCTCATCTACATCTTTACTTCTCACGCAAAGAGGAAACGCATCAACATCACCAAATGCCTTAAACAGAACACATTTTCCTTCCATAACGGGCATACCTGCTTCCGGCCCAATATCACCCAGACCCAGAACTGCCGTACCATCTGTCACAACTGCCACCGTATTCCAACGTCTTGTCAAATCATAGCTGAGATCCGGGTTTTTCTGAATCTCCAGACAAGGCTGCGCGACACCCGGGGTGTAAGCCAATGAAAGCGCTTCTTTTGAATCTACCTTGGCCCGCGGTGCAATTTCGATTTTACCTTTCCATTCCTGATGGAGTCTCAATGATTCTTTTGCATAATCCATACTTCATTTCCTCTTCTCATATATTTTTACAAAAATATTAACTGCAACACGCAGTTTTTCATAAAATACATTATAACGAATCTTTCCCTGCTTGTAAACACGGTTTTAAAAAAACAATTCTTGATTGTGTATATTTTTTGTCGTTTCTTCGCATCCTATTTCAGAAAGGATGGTGCAGACTATGTCTACTAAAAATAAAACTACCAATATTTTAAAAAATATCTATGACGACGGCAATATTCCAGATGTTGATCTTCCCAGTGGTGAAGATATTGTTAAACCTACAGAACCATTGCCCGAATCAACCAGGCCACGCAAGGACGGCCCCGGAGGTGATGGCGATGCTTGACAATAAGGAGTTCCCCATCGGCTTTACCATGGAGTTGGCACAGCACTCCGATATCCTGAACCGTTTTTCACAGCTATCACAACAAGACCAGCAGTCCATCGTGGAAGAAGCACGTGTGATTAAGTCTCATAATCAAATGCGAGATTTTGTGGAGTCCATTTTTAAGTAATGCCTTCAAGCATATTTTAACCTGCTAAATGTCGGCTACCCGCTAATAATAACATCTTTTATATTTTGGCATACCATATAACAAAAGAATAAAGGAGAAATCTTATATGAGTATGCCGAAAATTGAAAACATCGACATTGATAAATGCAGTGCTGCTTCTGCGCTTCTCCAGTCTATAGCTTTGGAAGAAGCTGCCATTTCTCATATCCTTAATGCAGAAGGAGAAAAAATACAAAAAATCATTGGTATGCCCAATTGTGATCACAAGGATATCCTTGAAGTAAATAAATCGGTTCAGGAAACAGTAGAAAAGGTAACAAGCCTTGAAGCTATACTGAAAGAAAAACTTGATCTGGTTATTCCATTTCTGAAAGACTGCTGTAAAAAACCTTTGAAAGCAGATGAATAAGTGGAACAAAAAACCCTCGCAAACCGAGGGTTTACGTGCCGCAGACCGGAATCGAACCGGCTTCTTTCCTGTTATAAAAATACCGCAAAAGTCAGTACCACCAGCTCTGCTGGTGGTTTGAAATGGCCCCTCCAGGGCCCTTTTGTGTTTCCGCCTAAAGGCGGTCTAACAAACCATTCTTCATGT
>CACYXH010000020.1 GCA_902778245.1 uncultured Lachnospiraceae bacterium
ACCTATTCTTTCTCCGTGTGATGGGCGAAACGCTGGCTTACCGTGTCACGGACATTTACACGGTTCTCCCGGAGGACACGGGCAAGCTGACGATTGACGACGGGCGCGATCTCTGTACGCTTGTCACCTGTACGCCCTACGGCGTGAACAGCCACCGTCTGCTGCTGCGTGGAGAGCGCACCGAGTATGAGGAAGCGGTCAGCGTGATCGAGGACGCAGAGTTTACCCCTGTGGAGGAATCCACCTGGGGCGACGAATACCGTCACGGCTTGATCTACGGCGGCCTGACCGTGGCCGGGATCGGTGCCTGTTATGGCGGCTATAGGGCTATCCTGCACGCGAGAAGGCCGAAGCGGAGGCGGTACGCTATGCGACGAGAGAGAATGAGAGGCAGGCATGAAGCACATTAAAGTAAAGCTCATCCTTTTTGTTCTGCTGATCTGCCTCGCCTTTGCCAGCGCAGCACTTGCGCTGAAGCCGCTGATCGCCGGCGCGGAAAAAAGCATTGAGGCCATCAAGCAGGCAGGCCGATACCACGCGATAGAGACGGCGAAAAAGCAACTCTCCGAGGCACAGCAGGCTATAGCTCCCGACCAGGAGCAGCAGCCCTATACCGCCGTAGACAAGGTGGAAAGCTATACCGCTAATATCGTCCACGAGGTTATCCAGCCGCCCGATCATTCATCACACCGCCAGCACGGGAATGTGTCTCACCGTGAGACACATTCCCGCAACTCTCAGTCCTCCAAAGCGTCCACGCCGAAAGAGCGTATGCGGCGAGAGGCCATAAAGGAAGTGCGGAAAGATAAAGCCGAGGCCGCACAGCGCAGGCCGCAAAATGTGTCTCACCGTGAGACACATTCCAATGCCCCGCAGCCGCATCAAGCTCCCACTCCGAAAGAGCGTATGCGGCGGCACATGGTACAGGAGGACAAAAAGCAAAAGGCCGATGCCAGCCGGGAGCAGACCAAAAACTTGCCTCACGGTGAGACAAGTTTTGAGGTCACGGAGCCGCCTCCCGCAATGCCAAAGGCGCAAATGCGTCAAAGCTATCTTCAAAGCCGGAAGCGCAAGCAGGAGGCAGCGCACAGCACCGATAAGCCGTTCCCCGACCGGGCGAGAAATGATCTCCCGACTGTTCAGAAAAGGAGTGCGGCTGTACGGCAAGAGCAGGTCAAAAACACCTCGCGGCATCGCAGATCACGCGAGGACAGAAAGCAAATCACGGGGCAGCGTCAACGGGCGCTGCCCCGTGATACTTCCTCGTCAGGAGCATCGAAAGCGCAGATCGTCAAGGAGCATGGGCGCAGATACGCCCGCGACTAGGCGGTCAAGGAGATCAAGACAAGCTCTGCAAAAGGCGCGGCAAAGGCCGGGAATGAGTTTATCCAGAAGCTCGGCGCGGCCATTACAAAGGCCGTCCGTCCAAGCTCCGACGATCTGATCCTTTACGGCGGCTTTGCTCTGATTATAATTGTTCCGCTTATCATGCAGGCCGGGATCGCCGTCGCCTTATTTGGCAGCGGCGAGGGGCGCAGCACCTATGTTCCTGTCAGCACGGAGGTGGAAGCGTACACGCCGATCATTCAGCTCTATGCCAATCAGTACGGCATCCCCGAATACACCGACATAATAAAGGCCGTGATGATGCAGGAAAGCGGCGGGCAAGGCACCGATCCCATGCAATGCTCGGAAAGCGGATACAATACCCGGTATCCTCATGCGCCCAATTCGATCACCGATCCCGAATACTCCTTCGACGTGGGCGTACATACGCTGGCCGACGTGCTGAACATGGCAGGCGTGGAAAGTCCGATAGACCTCGACCGTATCTCTCTTGCTCTGCAGGGCTACAACTTCGGCCCCGGCTATATCTCCTGGGCGCTGGCAAACTACGGTGGCTATTCCGAGCTGAACGCCATTGAGTTTTCCGATATGATGGCCGCACAAATGGGATGGGCCGGGTATGGCGATAAAGCCTATGTATCTCATGTCCTCCGCTATTATCCTGTTGGACGGCTCTTTATGGGCGAAGGAAATACCGCAATGGTAGCCGTGGCACAGTCACAGATCGGAAACGTCGGCGGCGCTCCCTATTGGAGCTGGTGGGGCTACAACGACCGGGTGGAATGGTGCGCGATCTTTGTAAGCTGGGTAGCCGATCAATGCGGCTATTTGAATGCCGGTGTACTGCCGAAGATGGAGGGCGTGCTGCCGTATATAGACTGGTTCAAAGCGCGCGGACAATGGCAAGACCGGGACTATGTGCCGCTCCCTGGAGACATTATCTTTTTCGATTGGGAGAGCGACGGCCTTGCCGATCACGTCGGTATCGTCGAGAAAGTAGAAAACAGCCTTGTTTACACCATCGAAGGAAACTCTGGCGACAGGTGCGCCGAGCGATGCTACCCCTTTGGCTCCGTGCCGATTTACGGCTATGGGCTACCGCAGTAGTTATTCTTTCTATAATTGCAAGAGATGTTTCGCAAAAAAGTTACCGGGAGTCGCAAAATCTGTGGCGCCCGGTAACTATTACGACAAGTATTATTTTGAAATCTCTTTTTTTCAGCAGACCCGCCGGCATATGATGTCTTTTGGCTTATATTATTAATCACAAATGAGAGGAAATGAAAAAGCTTATGATAAAATGCCGGAGGGAGAGCAGGAAAGCGAAACAGACAGCGTTCTCGAATACAAGGTGCCTTGCTTGAATTTACAGGTCGCCGTTGCGCTGTTTCCGCTGTAGCCGGCGCTGCCGGAAACAAACTTCCAAGCCGAGTCTGTGATCGAATAGCTGTATTCTGCGTTTATGGCTGTCGCTGTAGAGCCGTTATAGCTGAATGTTCCTGTAACCGTTACCGAAAAGAGGAACTGATTGCTGGAGTTATAGTATGCTCTTGTTTTTGAGGCTGTTTTTGTCGCTCGGGTGCCAGCTTCTGAAAAAATGGTTTTCAAACTCTCTCGTACTTCTGTGATTGTTGTGATGCAATAGCTGCCGTCTTCAAAAACGGTTTTGGTGGAGCTGCGAATCGGCGGCTCCGTATCCATGGCAAAGGCGCTTGTGGAGAGCGTGGCTGTAATCAACAACGTGCAGAGAAAAAAAGAAATGAGCTTTTTCATGATAACCCTCCTGAATGATAAAAAATTTGGCGAATAGGCAGTGTTATTCTGTGCCTTCACTGTATTCGGTAATGGTGATGGTATCGACGGCATAATCGACGGCATGTAGCGACACATATCGAACATACGCGGCAAATACCAACACCAAAACGACCGCAAGTATACCGGCAATATAAAAAGGGCGAGCCATTCTTCGCTTGGTTTCTCTCGCAATCTCTGCCGGGTCAACAGCGTCCATCAAAGGCAGGGCAATCTCTTCCGGCTTGCCGAACTGCAGCACAAGCTGGTCGTAATCCAAGTCTCCGAAATTATTCTCGTCCAGCTCTTGCCGAAAACCGTCCAGCAGCCGCTTTCGTGTTTCCTTACGGCAGCACAGCTTTCGGTTTATGTCGCACAAATACTTCCGCATAGCCTTATCATTCATGGTTTTCAACACCACCTTCCACAAGCGATAGGAATATTTCAGACAGCTCTTGATACTCCGCCAAAGTCTGGGTCAAATACGCCCGCCCGGCAGGAGTGATTTGGTAGTAGCTTCTGGCACGGCCATCGACAACCTCTGTCTTTGCGATTTCAATAAACCGCTGCTCCTGCAAACGGTACAGAACGGTGTATAAAACGGAAACCGTGTATTTTCCGCGGCTGCGAGCTTTCATCTGGGATGAAATCTCATAGCCATACATGGGCCTGTCCCAAAGAATCGCAAGAACAACCAGCGAGCTGGTCGCCCGCTTGAAGTAAGCGCTGAAGGAATGGCTGGAATCTTCCACGGACAATCGCCCCCTTTCGCCATAAGCTGCTATCAGCACCTTAAGTATAACATAATATCATAAAATGTCTATATATAGGATTGACATATATACGAAATTTGTGATAAGATGACAAATGAATAGATAAGGCGTACACAGAATGAGCGCCGGTATCCAAAAACTGACGGATCACCGCCGTTTAGGAGCGGCCGCCGTTTGATGGTAAAATCAATGAAGATCAATAAGATGAAAATCCTTGTTGTGATGTTTATCGTTGCTTTTATTATGCTTTGCTTCGCCTCTTGTGTGTTGACGAAATCTAACCATGATGACAATACGATTATCGTGATTGGTACAGAGATATGAACAAAAAACTTTGTTTCTCAAGCTTTTAGACCTTGCTCTATATCATTTCTATCAGCAAAAAACTTGAATGAAACAAGTTTAATTACGAAAAAACGATTAAAAAAGCAACACTGTTTATTCTTTCTCTATGGAGGGCTCCAATGAAAAAGAGTGTAAGCATTTTTTTGATTCTATGTATCTTGCTCACTTTTGCCGCCTGTGGCAAAAGATCAGAAGCGAACACCTCATTAGATGATGAGCAAGCTACGCAAAATACCGGACAAGCTGTGCAAAACTCCTATGGCGGGAATTATCGAGAGGGTTGGTTGATGAGCCGTGTGGATATGCCTGCCAAGATGCCAGTCTCGACAGAGATGGATTATGATGGAGATTGCTTATGGCTTTCCGGGCGCAGTCAAGTTGACGGCGCGTGGCGTCTTCTGCTACTCGGGCTGGACACAACCAGCGGTCAGTGGACCCAGATCACATTAGACCTAACGGATATTGGCGTAAGTGATGAATACGACATCCGTTGGGCATCCATATATGGCTTGTCAGTTCGCGATGGAATGGCTTGGATGTATGTGTATTGCACCGATTCGGACTACTCGTTGTCGGCGTACCGCTTGGTGACCGTGGATACGGTCACTAAAGAAGTGAACGCCACAGAGTGGAACTGGGAAAAGGCGTTTTCATCAGCAGATCAGTATATATTAGCTCTTACTGCACTCAGCAGAGACCAAGCCCTTATCATTACAGAAACAGAAGCTTGCATCATAGATCGCGGATTCAATCTGCTGGCCCAAAACAGCATAGAAGCCTACATGTTTGGCGACTCCTGCAGCATTGGCGATCAGCTCTATCTCATCAGCGATGATGGCATCACGCGCTTTGATACGCAAAGCCTTTCCCTTGACCGCAGCATAGACTTTGACCCGGTCAATTGGGCTTTTTCCGTGGCGGACAGTCTGCCGGGCAACATTTTGTACTCTGTCGACGGCAAGCTGTATTCCGTGCAAGATTCCGGGCAAAGCAGTCTGGTTTTTGACTGGATGGACGTAGCCATCAGTAGAAACACGATTGCTCCTGCATTATTTGAAAACTCAAAGGGAGAATACTACGGCTGCGCTGACTCGGGCAACGGTCTTGAACTGGTCAAGGTGACAAGGGCGCAAATTCCGGTGAAGGACACGCTACGCTTGGCCTGCTTCATCGACACGCAAACCACAGACCCCCGGTCGTTCATGGGCCTTGAGATGAAAGACGCGATCCTTGCCTATAACAATTCGGCCGCCGCATACCGGATCGAGCCGGTTTACTTTGAATATGCCGGCGACCGGGATTTGGACCGCGCGCTGATTGAGGCGTTCAATGCCGATATCGACCTGGTGGATCAGTCCAATTTGCCGGAGGGACGCATTTCTGTGGAGCAGCTTATGGATCTTCTGCCCTATCTGGACGCCGACCCGGAGCTGGACCGCGAGGACTTTTTCCCCGCCGCGCTGCGCGGTATGTGTGCAGGCGGGCGCTTGTATCGAATCGATCCTTCCTTTACCACGTTGGGACTCAGAGTGCCGAAAGAACTATACACCGAACCGGAAAGCTGGTCCTGCACGTTTTTGGAACGCGCGATCGCAAGCGATCCCTCGCTCGCCATGGGATGGAGCGAGAGATATACGCAGGAGTGGATCGTCCATGCGATGGCTTGTACCATTACCGGCGAGTTTATCGAGCTTGACAGCATGAGCTGCGATTTTACCCGCAAAGGCTTTACCGCGTGGCTTGGTTTGATGACCAGTCTTATGGGAGAAACCGGTCTTGCCGAGGATAAGGTCGTCATTTCCTGCAGTGTAGAAGATTATTATATGGCAAAACGTGTGAATGCCGATATGGGAATAGAAGAAATCTCTCAATTTGTGGGTTTCCCGGACAGCAAAGGCAGCGGTGTCTATTTGCTGTCACAGGCCGCTGAAAAAGCAGTGTATGGAGGAAGCGATTTCAGCAGTCTCAGCGTTGCCAAAAGCTGCAAAAACGGGCAGGCCGCCTGGGACTTTGCCAAGCTGCTTCTTCAGCGGGCAGGCAGCGGCGTCCCGGTTCTGCGGTCACGGTATGAGAGCTTGATGGAGAATCATGCCAGAACGATTGGCATGGATCAAAAGGACATCGATGAACTGCGTGAAATGGTCGAGAATGCTGCCGGAACAGTCATCGCGGACCCGGCTTTAATTGACGTGATTGTTGCGGAGTTAAATGCCTTTGTCCACGGGAAACAATCGGCGCAGGAGACTGCTGGGCATTTACAGAGCAGAGTCGGTATTTACCTGGCAGAACGGGGCTGACGTAGCTTTTCTATTGCCCCGGCTATTTTGCTTGACAGGCGGTGAGCGGTATGGAATAGGTCTTTGACAAAGAAAAGAACCTTGTAAGAAAACACCAGACAATTATTTTAAAGAAAAGGAGAGCTGTAAAATGAAAAAAAGAAAAATGTTGGTGTCGCTGCTTCTTGCCCTTGCCTTGGTTTTCTCTATTTCGGGCAGCGCCTTTGCCGCAACGCCGCCCTCTAATGTGGTTAATCTGTTCAAAAAATTTCCGATGATCTGGGAGTACATGGAATCGCCAAGCAACTATACTTTTATTTTACAAAGATTTTTGCGGAATTATAATTCGGATACCAACTGGTGGATTACTTACAGTGGCGGCGTGGACGGCATCTTTGGGCCTGGAACTGATGCGGCAATCCGAGCGTTTCAAAGAAGCGTTTTCAGCAATCAGCTTGAGTGGGATGGTGTGGCCGGACCGAAAACCTGGGAAAAGATTTGTAACAACCTTGATTATAGGGATCGAAGCGGAGAAGGGACGATTTGGGCTTTCTATAGTAACAATAATGACGCGTATGTTTTTCAGCGAATTAGCGGAAATTGGTATGTAAATAAACAGGATGGAAGTAGCGTACAGATACCGATTACATTCTAATCGCATACAGTAACCAAGGGGTTAGCAACCGTGAAGCAGCAAATTGATAAGGTAAAAAGGTATTCAATAATTATTTCCTTGTTTATTCTCAGCTTTTTCTTTTATCTCGTTATCTGCGTCGGGATTAATAGGTTTATGAATGATAGCCCCATCTGTACTGCGGATATAAGAATTGAGCTTAATAAGTTGGACGGGCTTCGGTCTACTGATTTTTCAGTGCTTCGAGTAAAACCTCATATATTAGAGGTAGAAGAGTGTAAGAATTTTGCAAAATTGCTTTTTGGCGATTCCATAGTCTACGAAACAGATTCTGGCGCTCTCACGATGAGGTTAGCGACAGAGACAGAAATTATGAGGCTGGAGCAGCTTAACAATGATGAATTGATCATTGATCTCTATGGAGCTGGCGAATTAAGCACGGTCAAAAGTGTAATTAGCGAAACAATTGAGATTCTTCGGAATGCCGTACAAACTGAAAACCGAAATATCACGCGAAAAAGCTGTAACTGGGAGTATAGACCACTATCCTATTATTTATCAAATGATCCCGACACCAAAGCTGATGACGGCAGTCGTATCATTATGGCCTACGTGGAAAAAGGAGCGATAAGTCATAAATTGTGGATTACCAGTCGAGACGAATCCGACTATAGAATTCAAAATATTTATGTGTATCTAAATTCTGAGTATTCATCGCCCTATGATATTGAGACACTTCATATGCTTAGACGCTTATGTGGAAATCGCAAGCCATCAGATACCGAGGTTGAAGCTGCGCTTGAGAAAGCGGCTGATATTGTTAAATCTGTCGAGATCGGAAAATGGGCTATTATTGATTCTCAAGTTGAGGTCTACAAGTATTGGAAAAACAAAGATAATCCATTATACGTCGTTAATGTAACTGCCGTTCCATGTTATGATGGCATATACTTATTGCATGTTAATCAGCTTGAAGCAATAAAAGGCAGCGGCGCTTTGTCAGATTACTACTATTCTGAATTATCCATCACGCTTTCTTCAAGCGGAGCGTTGGTAGAAGTATCCTTGACTTCCCCTTTGGATATCGTCTCGGTAGCCGAATTGAATGTCGATATTATAGACTTGCAGCAGTCGATGAATATACTGACGACCTATATTGAGCAATGGGGGGAGGCTATTCTACAAAACGAAGGCTTCCGCGAAAGAGACGGCTATACAGTTCATGCGATCATTGATGATATCGAATGGGGATATGCCAGAGTTAATACAAAGGATCATTCAGGCGATTTCTTGCTGGTTCCGGCTCTTCAGTTCAGGGGTGACTATGCAATAATGCGTGGCGATAAAGTCATATACTCATACCGCGATTTATTCGGATCAGATTACGAATTTGCGCTGATTAATTTAACAGATGGGTCTATTATCAACTCGATACTGTAGCTTTTTTCACTTATTCACTGTATCCTGTTTTTCCAATATCAATTTCGAATCTATTTCCAACTAACATAGCCCATAGTCGACCAAATATGGACTGACGTAGACGAAAACACTGTAGAAATAACAGGCAACATCTTGATATACAGGACATGGCATGTCTCTTGTGAGATAGTAGGTACAGGAAACTGCGGTGGGTCTGAATGCGGAGCATATGGCACGACCAGTAATATAGATGAGTTGTGCACGAGTTGATAATAAATTCAGTAAACAGACCCGCTTTTAGAATATAAAAGTGGGTGCTTAAAAGACAATAAATTAAGTTTGGTTAGGGTAGCATGAACAGGGGGTCGTTGCAAAATGAAAGTTTTGCAACGACCTTTTTCTTTTATGAAGAGAGACAAAAACCGAGAGATCTGGGTAAGATATAAGTGTTGCGCATATTTGAACTTGAAAAAGATCGGACATATATCTAATCTTTGCGTTTCGGTTGAGATTAAATTAGGCCAGTATTTGAAAATGGTAAGTGAGCATCCCACAAGGAGATTTAGCCTTTTGATTGTTGCGTCAAATACAATGTCTTTTTTTCTTTTGCTGTATTGATAATTCGTCAGGAACTTGTTATACTCAATATATATTATACTGAAACAGATAAACATTTATATCTTTATCATTATTTCATGGAAGAGCAGACCTTGCAATCCTTAAATTGTGATTTGCGAGTGCTTTTTGATTCTATGTTTTCGTTTTCTGACGAACAAGAAATCTGTTGGATTAGTTATTATAGAGTTCAGCCTTGGTTGATAGCATAGTATTTTTATTGGTATCAATTATTTATCTTTATCTCCGAACAGAGCATTTTTGTTATAATAGTTGGTAGCATTGTTGACTCTGGAGCGGTTGTCCTCATTTGGACTGAACACTACTAAAATTTACTACTATAAATTTCTTTTTACCAGATGAAAACAGCAGTTTAGGAGAATGAAGTCACGATGAACTATACATACAATCCTTTAACAAACAGCTTTACTGTAGTCCAAGCGGAAGCTAATAATCAGGAATCTTTTTCCCTTCCTCATCTTGTATGGGTTATTACCGACAAATGCTTTAATCACTGCCCTTTCTGCTTTCAGCCTAAAACAAGCACAGAAATCAATACGGATTCCATCAAAGAAACGATCTCTCTTTTTAAAATGCTGCGAGTAAAGAAAATAGATATTTCGGGAGGAGAACCCCTGTTTTACAATGATCTTATTTTAATAATTGAAAGCCTACTTGAAAACGGTATTAATGTAACTATTTCTACCACAGGAACTGGTCTACCTAAAAACCAGCAATGGGTAGTAGATAATGCCTCTTTGTTAAGTAGAGTAATAATATCATTAAACGGCGCTAACTCAGATCAGGTTGATTCGATATATGGAAACAAAGGCGCATATCAATCATTTGCTTCTTTCGTAAATCATTTACAGGATCATGGATGTAGTAATTTGCGTATTAACACAGTAGTTACTCGTCTTTTGTTAGATGAAAATACCTTTCAATCAATGATTGTGACTGTAAACAAAATAAAGCCTCTTGAATGGTGTTTGATTGAGCCTCATCCAGATAATAAGCTTCCAACATTTGATGATTATGCCGTTAGTAGCGAGATTTTTGATAGTTTTACGCAAAAAGCCCGCCTCGCAGTTAATGATTCGCATATATCTGTCATTTTAAGAAGTATAAAAAACTATACAGGTTATTGGATTTTAAACCCAGACGGAAATATTATGCTTCACTCAGATGGTAGTCATCTTCCTTTTTCTTACCGATTTGATTCTACGACACTTCCTTTGATAGTCGCAAAATCGCAAGAAGTTGGGCTGTGGATTCCTGTTTGAGCATGAGAAGCATACCCGCATAATGGAGGAGGTGAATACATGTCATTTCTTATTGGCTTTTCTCCCTATGAAACACTATTGAGATCAAATGATGAGGATACTGTCAAAGCAGTTTTTCAGAAGTTATTTGAACTGCTTGTTAATGGATACACGATCCCAAGAAGTAAAAGAGACGTTTTTAGAGCGCTGGTAAAGAGGCAAATATCATCACGGTCAGAAAAAGTACGAAAATGGGCATATCACTGTGCGTGCTATTGTTCTCCTCCAACAGATGACGTATGTAACTCTATTATTGCTGAGCTGCAAAAGGAAAAAAAGATTGAGAACATTTTGTGGGGTTTAACAGCTCTGTCACTGAAATATGAGGACCAAGAATCGTTAAAGCAGTGCGTTGGAAAACGACACGACGAATTTGTTAGTACAATATCTGAAAACTATTTATTAGATGCTTTAGTTCTTTTTGGAAATGTTACCGAATTAAACATAAATATAATACTTGATAAAAATAATACGGCGGATTTAGCCACATTGACAAAAATCTATGGATACCCTAGCCTTGTAGATGATAGATTCCCGGAAGTAACACAAGATGTTATTCGAACTTTAGAACGTCACAATGATCCATATCTGCGCGAATATTCATTTTGGGCTCAAGCACTTACTGCTTCAAAAGGTAATTATTCGGCATTACCGGATGATCCAAACGACGACGTTCAGAAGCATCTTGCCACATTGCAGCTTCAAAATAGTGATGAAGACTTTATTTGTGCCGTATTAAAAACAACCGCGATACGCCCCGAGAAAGTCTCAATACCGATTAAAACCGGAATCATGCGAGGGTTATCTGCGGTGAGTTATAACAGCAAATATGTTCCTTTTGTCACTAGCTGGTTTGCAAGAGAAACAACAGAGGCAATTGTTATTATGCTTTTGGATTATATTATTTCTAATTGCAAATTCGACCGAGACGACGGCACATATTTCGATGCAATTAAAGATTCATTAGAGGATTCAATTCTTTCGCCATATATTATAAGTAAGATTGAGCAAAACAAAAAGTATGGTTTAGTTCTGAAAACGATAGGAGATCAGAAGCAATTAGATTTTATAAAGAAAGGAGAGCAGGTAATGGAAACAATGCACATAGAAATAAGTGGAACTGGTCACAACGTAGCATTAGCAGCAGATAATTCAGTCGCTACTGCAACGAATGTAGGAGTTGCTCATAAAGCCGAATTAGACCAATTAATTCAAGAAATCAAAGCAAGCGCAAAGGCCGAGCTAACAGAAGAGCAGCTAATTACAGTAAATCAGAGACTTAACGATATTTTAGATATTATTAGCCAAGATCAGCCAAAAAAAACCATCCTCGATGTATTGTTGGATAGTTTGAAGGGAATATCAGACTCGATTAAGTTTACTTCTGCTGTTACTAAACTCGTTGAATTTTTTAAGAAATAGAGAAGATTGGACGGAACTGGGTGAAAGAATTGAATGCGAAGGTTTTCCTTAGCGCCGAAGAATAAAAAAGACGAGACTCACTTGCAACTTGTGAACCGAACCAGTAAAAACGGACAATAGATAAAAAGACCTCCTGTGTAGGATAATGAAACTACACAGGAGGAAATTTTTATGAGTCGAGAATATAGAAGAATAGAGCAATATGAAGAAGAAATACTCCGCATGGGTAGTGTCAAGAGGCATGCGGGCAGCCGGATATACGCGGCGAGAAATATGCGAAAAGTATGGGTTCAAGATGAAGCAACTTGTAAACTTCATTACAAGGTACAATCGGAAGCAGGAGAAGATAGCTGCAGGAGTCGCCCTAAGAAAGAAGGGAAGGCCATCAAAAGATTATGTTGTAAGCGAAGAAAGCAAGATCGCAGAGTTGAAATATATCATAGCTCGCAAAGACGCAAAGATAAGAGCGTTGCAGATGGAAAATGAGTTGATGCGGGATTTTCTCTCGCTCACCGGAAAGGAGTGAAGGCCAGCGTCAAATACAAGGTGATCTACCGCCACAAGGAGAAGTACAGCATCAGTGAGATGTGTCAGTTTTTCGGCGTCTCACGCAGCGGCTACTATGGGTATGTAAAACGGATGGAGAACCCGGCAAAGGACATACCGCTGGCCGAGAAGATCCGTGAGTGCCAGGCCGAATGCAAGAGCACCTATGGATACTGGAGAGTGCACATCTGGCTGGAGAGGCACGGAATCCATCACAACCCCAAAACAGTTCTCCGAGTGATGAATAAGTATAGTTTGCTATCTGTTATTAGGAGAAAACGGTATGTGAAGTACGGAGAAGCTCTGCACCGCTATCCCAACTTGCTCAATCGAAACTTTGTTGCAGATCGGCCAAATCTGAAGTGGGTAACAGACATTTCATACATCCGCACCGGACAAGGATTCCTTTATCTCTCTGTGATCCGCGATCTCTATGACAACAGCATCGTAGCATACAAGACAGGGACAGAACAGACGGTCAATCTTGTCCTTAACACGATACGTGCAGCCAAGAGAAATGAGAAGGTCACTGCAGAGTTGCAGCTCCACAGTGACCAAGGCTTTCAGTATACCTCGCAAGTGTACTTTAAGCTGACTCAAGAATACGGTATTACGCCGTCCATGTCAAGACGCGGAAATCCTTACGACAATGCTTTGGCTGAAAACTTCTTTTCGATTCTCAAAACAGAATGCATCTACCGGCAGAAAATTGCCACCTTTGAAGAAGTTCGCTCTCTCATTGATGACTACATTTTCTTCTACAACCACCAGCGCATTCAAACCAAAACAAAACTGACACCGCTGGAGTTGCGGTGCCAGTTTTGTTGCTTGAATTGTATAAGCCTACATCAGGGGCCTTTTTTGTGCTGTCCGCACAATCTGGTTCGGTTCATCGTGAAAGCGGCCTTTTTTGTTGCCCGAAAATGTGTCTCACCGTGAGACAAGTTTGCACTGTAAAACCGGAAAGGCTATTGCTCAATCCTCATATGTTGTGCGACACTCAACCCTTTCTCGGCCAATTCGTGTCTCATTTCTTTTGTCATTTGCCACTCCCATTTTGGATCGCCGGGATTTAGCGGATGAATATCCGAGATCATTAATAGGCCAACTGCTTTTAATCCAAGATACCGAGAAACACTGAAAACAATAGACATCTCCATATCAACACCTACAGCGCCTTTTTCTCGCCAAAGACGTTCTTTTTCAAACGTCTGCCGATATACCGCATCCGTAGAAACAATTGGATATGTACTTACCTGTAATTGAGACGCTGCAATGTCAAGTAGCTTCCCATCAGGAGCAGAACACTCGATCCGCACTAACCAAGAGTGCGGATTTTGTCGTTTATTGTGTCTCACGGTGAGACACATTTTTTCTTGGAAAGAGAGGGCGAAAATATGGGCAACTTTAAGTTGGTTGTCCATACTTTCCTCCTACAAATTTGTGAGAAAAGAATAGCATGAATTACCACCAAATGTCTTGCCCAAACAGTGTTCGCAGAATAGTTCAAGCGAAGTAGAGCCTGCGCCCAAACTCATTGGCGCAGGCTCTCGACAATAAAGGCAGACGATTAGTGCAAAAGGTGTTTTTTTTATACTTTCCGATACATAGACGCACATGATTGAATAAGCATTACAGCATCTGTGTCAATTTGGCTCGTCAATCTCGCTCTGCAAAATATATTTTTAGTTTTGACATAACAATATGTGCGGCCTCTTCTGCACTTGTCTTACCACCATAGTACTCCTGTGCAGCAGCATTGACGAAGTCCATGACTGCCCCGTTATAGTGATAGACACCATAGGGATTTGTAAGTGTGTTACGCGCACATTCGAGGCCGAGCGCATGATCCAGAAAAACTTCATCAGCCCGGTCAGCAAAGGCAACAGTCACCCAATAGCCTTCTTCCCAGCGCTCTTGATATTTGCTCTCTGCGATGGCGTATGCCGATTGAGATAGCGGATAGCTCATGTTTCCGAATTTCGATTGATAGTCCTTCAAAAACATGGTACGCAAAAATGCCCATGCGCCGTCTTTGACTTCTGATGATGAAAGAATCCCAAGCTCAATGATCGGAATGATCAAGCCGGTATTTTTCTCCGAAAAAGGAAGACCGATTGGTTTTAATGTTTTCTGAAGAGCCAATTCTTCCATGATTACACTGTCAGTTCCGCCGAATCTTCGTATAAAGATATCCTGTTGTCCTGATGCTATTTCCTTTTGATGCTGATAAATACCGTTTTGTTGATTAAATTCTTCGTCTGGTAGTAGATCGGCGCTAAACCGTAAAATGTTAGCGACATCTGTTTGTGTGTAATTATTTATTGTATCGCTACAGAAAGCGCATTGAAGAAAGGATTCCCGAGACCACAAATATTGGTAATGAAACCCATTTCTCGAAACTGCCTCAAGAAAGTCAGCGATACCGTCAATTCCATCCGGGTAGCTGTCTTCTCGTGTTACAAGTGAATATATCAGGTAGGTCGGAATAGCGGTCAATACCTTTCCGTCGGTTTTCATGTTTTCAAATACAGAGGGGAAATAATCTTCTGTATCAATTTCGGGATCCGAATCCATATAAGGCAGGAGATCAATTAAGACGCCTGAGTTCAAGACATCTGCAGAGAGATTGACCATGTCTAAAATGTCCGGGCCGTTTCCTGCGATTATCTCGGTCTTTAACACGAGCTCTGGGTCTGGATACTTTGAATAATCGTGAATAACGATTTTGTATTCCGACTGACTACTATTAAATGCAATTATCGCATTGTTATATGCACGCACAACATTGGTCGTTCCAAGCACAATCTGTTTTCTCCCGACTGTATCTGTGCTCAATTCCTCGTGCAAAAAATACATTTGAAGCGAAGCAATATCATAGCCGATGAAATCTCCTCCTTCTGCAGCTATGATGCAGTTCACGTTTCTAAGGCCAAGCTCTGCAACATTAAAAAGCAGCGCTGTTTCCTGTGTTTGTAGGCTGTAACGGTAAACGCTGGTTCCATCTGCAATATACAGGCTGCCTTCATCGCAAGCGACAAGAAAACCTGAATCAAAACTTGCTACCGGAGACAGGGAAAGATCTTCCGGTATGAGCGTGCTGACTTGTGTTAAAGGAGGGCCCCCGTCAATGCTGGAAGGCATAACAGTATCCTGTATATACACATTGTTTTGATAAGATAGTACCCGATTGATGGTATCTTCCTTTGTATCTGACTGAAGAAGTATTCCTTCATGATCATATTGTTGAATACAAAACTTTCCCTTCCCGTTTTCTGTAAATGAGATGAATACATAGATCCGATCATCGGTTCCTATCAAAGCCTGAAGCAAACCATGATTCAGTTCGGGGTGAAAGAGCTCTGTCACAGTTCCATCGTTATTAAGCCTCGCGATAATATGATCTGAGTCGTAACCATCTTCCGCATATGAAAGAAACGCGGAATCAATGCCTGCACCGATGAGCTCAAGCTCATAGTTTCCATTGAGCACACAGGCTTCCGAATAGTCGGCGCACAGCTTTCCCATTGTGTCTATCATGCAAAGGCCGGGAGTGATTGCATCGATCTCATCTCCGGTGATTTCCGGGCCGGTTAGCAGCTCACCGCGCAAAAGGAAGGCGTCTGAAACGGGGACGCACTGAAAAACGTGAAATAGTCCATGCTCGTAGATCGAGAAATTCTCCCGCCGATATTGGGTAATAAACAAGTTCTCGTCGGTTGTATCCATCTCCGTTAGATGTGTCGTACCATCGCTGTCAACCCTGGCAAAAGAAGCCGAGGTGTCCCTTGAATCTTCTTCATGAGATTCGCAACCAGAAAGAAGGCCCGCGCAAAGCGACATCATCAGGAGTGCAGCTATTAACACGCAAAGTTTTTTTCTCATGCTTTATCTCCCTATGTGATTACTGAGTATAAAAATTGTATATTGTGCTCATAGGTGTTTTATATCATAACAATCTATATCTATGGCATATGCATAATTGCGCAGTATGGGTTGCTGAAGCACCCCCATACTGCGCCCGGTCGCCATCAAAATTTTTACGGATAAAGGTTTTCACTTTGACCAAGATACATGCGAATGAGATAAATAACTCCATCATCCCCAACTGTACTCTGATAGTCTACGTTACACCCTGTTCCGCCGTACATCGCTGACCAAGTATTTATCCCGCAGTATCCATCCGGAGTTAGCCCATAATAGGCTTGAGCCCCTTTTATTGCCGCTTCCGTGTTATCGCCAAACCAGCCGTCCATCCCACCCTGGGGATCATAGCCAGATGCCTTACAGAACGCCTGGCAGAGGCGGACGGTTTTTCTTCCATTGGTATATCCCCAACCGACATAGTATGTTGTGGATGTTGGAACAACATAATAGTAAACATGGTTTGTACTATAGCAGGAAATATAGTCATAGCCCGCAATAGGCACGAGGCCATTAGGCTGAGCAACACCTCCACCCGGAGTTGCTGCGAGCGCAGGTATACTGATTGCTGCTATCATTAGCAGGCAAAGTGCAAGAGAAACAAGGCGTTTTGTTGTTTTCATTTTTTCCCCTTTCTTAGCACAGCATGGATTTTTAAGACGTCAAATAAGTGTTCACCCAGCTAAGTCCACGGGTCTCACATCCTTTCGATAATAGGTGATCTTTATATAAAACTTATCATTTTAGTATATATTTGTCAACTAATATATTTTTTAAATAGGTATTGTGTTTATATATATTATTGCTATAATAAATAAAAATAAGGAGCGCTGCTATGGCTAAACTTAATTCATCGGCCAATTACCAGAGAGGCGTTGCAACCTTGGTAATTCTGGCTTTACTCAATCAACAGGATATGTACGGTTACCAACTTGTACAGGAGGCAGAGCGCCAAAGCGGAGGCGTCCTTATCATGCAAGAGGGCTCTTTATACCCGGTTCTCTATCGCCTGCTTGACGAAGGATATATTTCTGACCGCAAGGAGTTGGTGGGAAAGCGCATGACGCGCATCTATTATCATCTTGAACCAAGCGGGTTAGAGCATCTTCATAATTTGATTGCGGATTATCGAGCTGTAACAGGCGGCGTGCTCCGGGTGATCAGAGAGGGAGGCAACAACGGTGAAGAATAAAAACGCGCTGCGCTATCGTAGAAAAGTCCTTAGTCTGCTTCCGTGTACAAAGCGTCAGAAGCAAAAAATCATTTCTCAGTTTGACGCCAGCCTGTCGGACTATATTGAATCGAATCCAGATGTGGATTTCATTGATCTTGAAGATCATTTCGGGTCACCAGAAGCGATAGCGGCTTCCTATGTGGAGAACGCTGGGACAGCTGATATTTTACAGGCGTTGCGTATACGTAAACGGATCGTTTTGACTGTTTCTCTTGCGTTTGCGGTATTGTTGATTTCCTGGGCAGCAGTCGTTACCTGGTCAATGGTGAAGTTCAATAATGCCGTCAATGGTTATTCAATCGAATCAACACAAACGCTTCCAGATGATACTGTTATCAATAATGGAGAGGATACGGTGACTTGTCAGAAATGAATAGAATTCTAGGTTTTTTGCTCGCATTTGTTTTGCTTTTTGCTGTTGTTCCTTCTAACTCCGCTTATGCCGAACGAGAATCTGCTCTCATCGAAACCATCTATTATCAAGACGGGAGCTATGCTGTCATTACGTTGACCGAAGAAAGATCAGCGGAAAAAGAAAGCACATTTGCAAGGGCTTTTTCATACATAAGAAACGGAAGCAAAACCTATACCTACTACAATTCCTCCGGCGTCACAGAATGGAGTGCAACACTAAATGCCTCGTTTACTTATGATGGCAGTACGGCAACATGTACCGCAGCAAATTGCCAAGTTACAATCTATAACAACGCTTGGTATGTTGTTTCGAACAGCTCAAGCTATAGCGGCAACACCGCGACTGCCAACGTCACTATGGGTTACAGATTGCTCGGCAACACAGTTGGGACGAAGAGCATTACCATTACTCTCTCTTGTGACGCAAATGGGAATTTGAGCTAAAATAATCAAAGATACAGTTAGAAAAATGAGTTGTTGCTTTAGGCTTTTCATTAAATCTACTTGAAAAGCCAGTGGCAGGTAATTGCAAAAATCTTTCTCTTATCCATAACGGCGCACTTCTATACGGGTCAGCTTCGGCTGGCCCGTTTGTGCGTCCGTTTCCGGCATAAGAGCCGCCTTCGGCGGTTGGCCTCCGACACGCTCGCCTGCGGGCGAGTGTGTGGAGCTTGATGAAACGGGTAAGGTACAAAAAGTTGCGCAAATAAGTTGCGCAAAATTGAATAAAGAGAAAGACACGGTTTGCAGACTCTGTTAGAATGAAGTCGCGACACACCATTCTGAGAGGGGAAAGCAAACCATGTCCGAGAAGATTTTACAGCTTAATGAGGAAGTAATCAAGGGTCAGATCAAAGAAGTGGTCCGCGGTAGCGTAGAAGAAACGCTCAATGAGCTGCTGGAGAAAGAGCAGACCAGCTGCGCTACGAACGCAGCGAGGCTCGTCAGGGCTACCGCTACGGCCACTACGACAGAAACCTCACAACGACTAGCGGCGATGTTACGCTGCACATGCCGCGGCTCAAGGGCGTGGCTTTTGAAACCGCGATCATTGAGCGTTACCGCCGCAGGGAAAGCAGCGTGGAAAAAGCTCTTGTTGAGATGTATCTTGCCGGCATATCTGTGCGTCGTGTCGAGGATATTACCGAAGCCCTTTGGGGCAGCAAGGTTTCACCGTCCACGATCAGCGAACTCAACAAGAAAGCCTACGTCAACGATAGTGGGATGATGCTGGCAGCTTCCACTGCCATTCAAGCATCCTTCCTCCTACTGAAAAAGGCCGTTTTCACGATCTATAGATCGTGTGAAAGCGGCCTTTTTGTTGCCCGGAAATATGTCTCACCGTGAGACAAATATCAAAAGAAGGTTATTTTGATATTAACGATAGGACAGATCAATAAAACGTCTCTTCTTCGAGGTAGTCATAATACTCCTCTAATATTCTTCTGGGATTCCAGTCGTTACTATCTTCATACTCAGGTAATAAAGATATATAATCACTAAAATGACCATGCTCAAACGAATAATCCTCATTTTCTTCCTCAACAAGTGTCCATCCAGCTCTATCTGATGCATTGCAAATGATTGACGACAGCGTTTCGGATGTAACCTTAACATTATCAAGTAGCGCCCCCGAAAAATCAGCATAAGTAAGTGAGGCTCCGCATAGATTTGTTTTTTCCATCGTTACAGAACGAAAAGATGCGTTGTCTGCTTCAGAATCTACTAAATCCGCGCCCCTAAAGATCGAACCCTCAAATTGTACGCTCATCAATTCTGCATCTCGCAAGTGTGAATTAACAAACCTGCATGCTTTAAAATATGCTTCATTCAAATCGGCTTCATTCATTCGCGCATTTGTCAAATTCGAACCAGAAAGCTCTGCATTTGAAAGATTTGCCTTTGTTAGATTAGCTCCAGTGAAATTCGTTTTTTTAGCTATCACATTACTCATCTTAGCCTCGACAAAGCATGCATTTTTGCAGTTTAGTCCTGAAAAGTCAAGATCACTCAAAATAGCTCTTGAAAAATCTGCCTGTTCAAATAGAGTCTCTTCTATTGACGCCCCCAGGAGTGTTGCGCCTTGAAGATTCGCGCCCGTAAAGTCTGCGAAACTTAGGTCGGCATTATTAAGGTTTGCTCCTGACAAGTCTGCATTCCTAAAAACTGCATACTGAAATGAGGATTCGCTCAAGTCGGCATCTCTCAAATCGGCATTTGTAAAGTCTGCTTCATCGCAGTTTGATTCCAACAAGATTGTGCCGGTCAAAACAGCTTCGTTCAATTGAGCTTTACGAAAATCCGCATACTGGAGTTCTGCATTTGCAAAATTTGCTCTAGTCAAATCTGATTCATAGAATACCGCTTCATGTAAATCTCGCCCAAACAGCCGTATTTGATTTAAGTTCAGGCCATGTAAATCAACGATTTCCTCATATGGAATATATAGCAATGTGATTTCCGAAAAAGTATTATCAATTTCAACGGGTACCGACTCTCCAAAAATAATTAGCTGCTCCCTCGTTATCCAAATCAAATTATAAAACCTATTTAGCTCTTCCTTGAGTCCCTTCTGTCCTCCCTTTCGCCGTCCGACAGCCAACTCAGATAACCCATATTTTATGAACCCAGCAAAAAAAGAATGCCACCAGTCTATATCTCCGATAGGAGACCGTTCCAGCATACTTTTCAAATAGCTTTGAATTTCAGGATAAGAGGAAAGATTTTGAAGCCCTAGAATGCAGGAAAGATCAACCAATACGACATTTAGCTCCTTTAGCATCTGATAGGGATCAATGTTTGTTTCAAAGGCTTTCAGGAAATCGTCGTATATTGAAACAGCGACAAAATACTCATACATCGACCTGTGAGCAAACAACAGTTCGCTTCCGTCGCTTCCTTCGATAAAATACTGACCAACAAGTATCTTTCTGAATTCGGATTGGTCATCTCCAATAATCTGAGAAACGATAGGTAAATATAGTTCTTTAGCGGCTGTTGCCTCGTTTGGGCAGACATCCCATATTTTTTCGGCAAACCTTTTGGAAAACGAATGAATTGCATTTGCTTCGACACTAGTGATAGGGTGTTTTTTATCGTATGCACTCCGATAGTAAATGCTATTGTTCCCGTCAAGAGTAAAAATCTGAGAATAAATGTTCTCTAGACTACTATTTTTTTCAATCTGAACATCTAGAGCTAATGCAAGATATAAAAACAACGGTATTCCAATTACCTCACTGATTGACTCTTCATTTTGAACCAAGTCTAGCCAGTCCTTTATGCGCTCCGTATTATTATCCTTTTGCGATAGATAAGCGACAACGAACTCAGTAATTTGATCTTCTTGAAGCGGAGAAAGAACGACGTACCTAACTGGTAGACGCTCCGGCTCTTCAACACGATTGGTTCGACAGGTTATAAAGAGAGAAAAACGCATTATTTTTTTTGATCTTATCCATTGCTTAAACAGTTCTTCAATTAATTCCTCCTGGTCAAGTCGCATATCGACTTCGTCTAGCCCATCTAAAATCAATACAGAATTGCTCAATTCCGTTTTCTCTAGCCCCATGCAATTCAACATCTGTTGCGGCAAATTTTCCGCATTTCCATTCCAATCTATTCCTTCAAAACCAGAAAACCGAAATACCCTAACTGTTCTATCGCGCTGGATTTGACATTTATTCAGCAAAAATGAAATCAGTGTACTTTTCCCACTTCCTGGATGACCTAGAACAAGTAGGGCACGATTATTAATACTATTACATAAATCGAGAGTTGACTGTAGTATTTCAAATAGTGGTTCTTCTTCATCCTCGTAATGAGGTAATTGGTAAACGCTAGAAAGAGTAATGTCTTTATCCCTATCAAGAAACATAGTATCATTCCATCTTGACTGATACGTTTCAGATAAATCTACAATAGGACGCGAGAGAATGTGGGGACGTTTTTCTAGCTCAATAATACGCCTATCATGATTAGCTAAACGCTTATCTTGATCAGCAACTTGTTCCGAAAGTAGATTAACTGTACGGCAATAGGAAGCGATATAATGCTTCCAAGCCACCTGAAATTCTGGATTCTTTTCCGCATCTCGTTCTAACTCATGAATTACTTTACGAAGAATGCCAGAAAGGTTATTTCTGAGAAATGCGTATTCTCTTTCTCCAAAGTAAGTCTTGCGCTTGTCCAAAAAAGCAGCACTTAGTGTTTCCGCTAAGTTATCATCGTACACTTGTGACAGTGTCTTGATATTATCCAAGCATATACTAACAGTCGCCGTTAGCATTTCAAGTTCATTGTCCGAATAACGCCCAGTGTTTTCTTTAAGTTGGAGTTCACACTTCTTTCTAATCTCAGAATCAGATACCGAAATACGAGCATTATCCTTTTCTTGAATAGCGTCAAAAGCCAAATCAGCTATTGGGCCGGCGGCACTAGCAACAGGGAATACAGTTGAAATTACGCCTAATATGACCTGCGTTGCTGCTTTTATAATTCTATATTCTCGATCTCTCATTTTCTCTCCATAACACATTTCTAGTGAAAAGCTTTTTCGATGCAAAAGTCGAATTTGGTAAGACGAGATAGTATAAACATTATAAACAGTGTACTGCATTAGTAGTGTTTTGTCAAAGAAATACAAAAAAATACAATCATTTTTTGATTATTCTACGTAATTATCTTTACTGCTAAATAAAATATAATATTGTATAATTGGCATAAATCTCAAGAGAGAAAGACGGGGGAGAAATAATGCAGAACAAATATGAGATTTGGCTTTTCCGTCTTACGGTGCCGCAATCGTGTGTTTTCGATACGTCCGGGTGCAAACTAATTATGGCTTGCAAGAGCGAATGAATGGTATTCAAGAGGTCAGCGGTTCGATCCCACTTTTCTCCACCAAAGCAAGATAATCCGAACCACATCTTCTCAATCGGAGAGGGGTTCGGATTTTGCTTTATGATCGATGATTTCCTAACCAACCGAAAACTCTGTAAGCACAAATCAAAATAATGATATGGAGGAAATCATCATGAAGAAACTGTTATCCTGCGAGTTCAACATGAACACAGCCTGTGTAGAGCTCAAGTATGAGGACGGGACGCTGATCTCAATTGACTGCATCGCTGTCGAGAACGAGGTTGCCCGGAACATGTATGAGCAATCAGAGCTGGACTATATGATCTACAATGATCCTATAGGCTATGCTGAACTGTACTGAATCGGGATGTGGAGGAGTATTTGAGAATGGTTGCAGATTATAGGCCGCTGGACGAAAAAGAATAAAAATGAGAATAGGCGCAATGCTCGTAAACACCCAGCATTACGCCTGTATTTAATATATCAGCAATTGATTCGTTCTCGTGCACAATTCAGCCTGTTGTTAGACTGCAAACCAGAAACAAACTATGCTCAACCATGCTCTTGCATTTTTACTGCTATTCATGGAACACACCAAAGTCTCGAAAAAGCCGGATATACTGTTTTACTCTCTCTTCTGGAGATAGTTCCTGCTGTATCAGAGAAGTCGTTTTGATAAAGCTCTGAATCTCAGTATCTTGGAATAGCGCATTTAAGGATTCTGGCGTCAGATAAGCAAGCGAAAATGTGGAGCTATCTGTGATTTGCGCCTCCTTCAAAGGAACAAAAAACTGGTCAGCTTTTCCACTTTGCAGGGGCAGATGATGAACCGCCTGTAGCACGACGCTAGCTTATCCGGAGATTCTGCTGGGAACTGAAAATATATGTGCGCTATAAGCAGACAGCACATCACGTTTACTGACGCCACTCAGGAAGAACGCCTCGTCGATATGTACGTTCCAATCTCGCAGGTTTTTTACAGCGCGTTCATGAGCTGGGGGGCATTTCAAGAAGTTACTAAAGCCGTCCGGATGGGCGGTGTTCCTCTGTCTCCAAACATGGACTGAATGTGGGCAATCGTCAACAGAAAAATTGCAAACGGTCCCTTTCGTAAAGGTATATCTGCTTTTTCCTGCTTATGTTCCATAAGCGCCTGCATGCCGCTTTGCTGATAAATTCGCTCTGCCCCGGAAGCAAAAAGAACGGCATCATCATCAAAAGCTATACGGATCTGCTCGATTTACGCTTTAGGATTAGTATGCGAAGCACCGGCCAAAGTCATTCCCGCGCGACATCATTATTAATCGCCTGCTGGACATCTTGTTCGTGTGCGGATAAGAACAGGTCTGTTTTAAGCGCTTTCGGTTAGGGCGCAATCTCTGTGCCGCCAGTCAATGCAGCTCTTGAAATATCAAGCCCGTAGTCCTCTAACGTAAGCGCCATTACATGATCTTGGAAGCGTTCAGAATCCTCTGGGGTGAAGCTTATGCAAATAAACTGTCCCGTTTCCTGATAGGTTGCAAAGAACATGTTAAATGTACCCATGCCTCGACCGTTTACTACAATCGGAAGCGCCATTGGCTCAAGATTCACATCCGTAAGGTCGTTTATCTGAACACAGTTCCTGATACACTGGAAAAGCACTTCCGCAGTTTCCTGCGTTTTGATGTCTATGCTTTCTAGATAGCCGTTGCTGAATGTCAGAATATCTTTATCGCCGAAGTTGAGTTCATTTTGAATCTGCCGAATCACGCCCTCAGCAAAGGACTCCTTGACTTCGGGGTATAGTGCGCCGTTCCCAGTGAGATAAAGCAGGAACGCAAGACTGTCTGTCTCGTTTAGGGAAAACTCAAGGATTTTATTACCTTCAGAATAATATAATTTTTCATTGTTCCCCGATATCTTATCTCCCACAAACACGAGTGGGTACGCCAGTTCAGGAATTTCTTTAACCCGACGCACCTCTGTCGCATTCATTATATATTTGATGATCCTGTCGATTGTATTTGGGTTGTCTGCATATATGCGAATAAATCTTCCGGTCTCCGAGTCAATATCAATCGGGACCGTTTCAGTCCCATATAGAGCCCTCTTTTGATCCTCTAAATACGCGATCGCTGTAGCCACATATTCTTTTTCGCCGGTGACGTTCTTCTGATAAGCGGGTACGCCGATTCCGGTAGCGAGTACAAAAACAAGAAGGATAGGGACTAATACTTTTTTCATGCGTTTTGCCTCCTGATTCAAAGAGAAAGGAGGTGTCCCCACCTTTCTCTTTGACAAAAACCTTTATTTTACGTGCCTTTTAAGCACGATTTCTTCGGTCGTTTTGTTTCCACACCTATCATAGAGCTCAAATATCAGTTTATGTTCGCCGGGCGTAAGCTCCAAATAAATGCCAAAATCAGGGATGTCCGACATATAGACATATTCTCCATCCAGCCAAACTTCAACCGTGTCTTTCGAGCATATTCCGTGTAGAAAGATGCCTTCTTCGTATGTTTCAAACTCATTATCAAAGCTGATTTGAGGGGCTACAGTGTCCACTGTAACGTGCATATATGTAATATCGGAGCATAGGCCGTCCATCTTCCTGACAAGCTCTAACTCGTAGTCGCCATCTGGCAACGCTTGGGTGTAATCCAACTGCTTGCCGTTACTATAAACGAAGACATATTTTTCGGTGGAAAGCTCTTCCAACAGAATAGACGGATTGGTTGTATAAACTGTCCCCGAACAGGTAACTTTTGCGGGGGTGGATACAACGCTAAGCGCCGCTGGTGTTGCAAAAGCCTCTTTGAAATCATCTATGCTGAATTGCTCATTTGTGCGGCTCTGTTTACTTTCTGAAACTAGAATGTCAGCAGCAGTAAGTACATTGCGTACACTTTCTTGAGAAAGTGCAGAAATCTCAATTGTCCAGGCTCCCGGTTGCGCATTTTCAATGATATACGGTGCATCCGGGCTAATATATGCAACGGTATCATACACAGTTCCGTCTGGGCTGATAATCGTTATCTTATCAATACCGCCAAGGATATGAGCGAAAATGGAGATGTCTTCGAACCCATCTGTGTGGAATGTATACTTCTTGCTTTCTGCTACTGACAGCGTGGTTTTTGCATTCAGAAGTTCGTTAACATTGCTAGGCATGACCTCCGCAAAGGTCGTCAGATCACTTTCTGTTGCAATACTCTTTGCCGATGAAAGATATGCAGTTTTTACAACCGAGACGTAACGCTGCGCTCGCGGTCTTGGTAGCGCCGCCACGCCCTCCGGATCATATACTCTAACTTCTACGGTAATGCCACCAGAGTAGTTGAGCAGGCTCAAGGAATCGCTAGCTGTATTAGTAACGTACTTCACGAGGTTTCCGTTCACATACCACTCAATTTTCTCAATGGATATATCGTCGTTAGCCGTCACATGTGCTGTTGTACCGGTTATGTTAAGGTTTGCAGTGGGAAGAACCATATCAAAAGCGCAACCTCTGTTGTTAAAAGCGTTCCATACGGCTTTCTTTTCAGAAGCTGTCGCATTTGAAATAGCAGTATTGTATACTTCTTGCATCGAGCTTTTTGTCGGTGAAAGAATAGATTGTACAGTGCTATAGTTTTTCAACCCTTTATACGCCCAAAGGACAGTTCCCACATTGAGCTCATTGGTTTGATTTTTCGAATATTCCGTTGCATGTAACGGCATTTGATACCATGTAGATGACTGATAGTACTTTGCATTCGATAAATTGGCACCGTAATTACTGCTGCTAGATGTAAAATAATCCATCATCTGCGATGAGTTCCTAGCGGCACATGAGTAAAACGTTGCCCACCCCTCACTATAAGCAAGAGCGTTTGTGCAATAGCTACTATAACCATGGCTGCCGCCAGCACCTGACGGCATTACGTTAAGCTTTGACATTAACCAATGACCCATCTCATGCTGAATTACATCAATATCCAAATAGTCCTTGTCCGATGAACTTCCATTAAGATGAATGAATTGTGTACCGCTACAGTAGGAAGCTCCAGTATCGTTGACCGCGCTTCTTAATACTAATTTCCCCAAACTTGTCGAAGATACTGCATTATGTTTATCGATGCATGCTTGTCCGTTTTTCCACGCACCATAAGCAAGCACCTGAACTTCCGGTATTGTAGTAACATTTGGTAACGAAACGGATATGTTTGCGCTATTTCCGATGGGAATGGTATAGTCAAAGGTATAAACAGTTCCAACGTTATTTTGAATACTAAGAGTGGCATCCTCAAAGGTTACGGTTGCCCGGAGACTGGCTACATTGCTTCCAACGCTGATGCTACTTTTAGTAAAGACACCCGTACTGCTTGTTTTTCCAGATGCAACTAATGTTGCTGCTCCAGCGCTTGTTACCGTATATATTTTAATTGGTAGATCTTTAATAAATGTTGTGGTTCCAGTGCTCGTGTTTGCGTTTGCGGGGATTTTAGGATTGACTGTACACGTTAGTTTTACAGAAGTAGGGCGTGAAGCTGTCGTGAGCTTATATTTGTTTTGCCAATTTGCCCCGCTTGCAGAAAACACCTTTATGTAGTATGTACCCGCACTAGCTGTGTAGGTGATTGTTTCAGCGGTAGTACCGGAGTTGAGTGAATATGCTACTCTTGTGTTACTGCTATTATATAACTCCAAATTGTAGTTTGTCCCCGATGGTATGTTTGACAGATTGATTGTCAACACACTACTAGAAGAAGTCGTTAGTTTATAATAATCTACATCGCTTGTGTTGTGGATTGTTGCATAATATGTGTTTCCTGGCGATATTACCGTCGCCTTAGTTGTCGTGTCATTGATTTCATACTGATCTGTAATCGGCGTATTTACCACTTTGACACAATAGTTAAGCGAAGCGTGAAATCCCCCTTGAACAGAGAAGACTTCTATATAGTACACTTTTTTAGAGTCAACAGTCATTTGAAAGTTTTCATTAATTGACCCACTATTTGTACAACTAAAAATATAAGAAGGGGATGAAAATGTATTGTTCGCGCTATAGATTGTCATATTGTAATTTTTCCCGGCGGGTATATTTGTTAGCGAAAACCTCGCATTCCCGTCGAGCGCGAACTGAACACGATACCAGTCACGATCTGTGGCAGTGGAGATTTTCCCATACATATTATTTCCGTCTACGAGAGTATCTGCTGCCGAATATACATTGTTAGGTTCGGACTCATATTGTGTCGATTTAGTTGATGCAGAACCATTCAGAGCAGCAATATCTGCGCTGTTGTAAAATAGATAATCATACACTATAGTCGAATTCATGATTGAAAAATAGCCGTCATAGGAGTCTATGGTATCTTTGTTTGTAACAACAATACTTATAAAGTAATTTACATTTTCAGCCAGTGTGGCACCCCCTAAATTGCTGGAATCTAGACGGCTGTTTGCTAATTCGCTGTTATAACTAATTAACACTTCTCCATCCTGCAGAATAAACACTTCATATATAAGATCCGGTTTCTCTTTAGGGCTTATTGACATAATATTACCACTTTTATCTAGCTCGATATTCAGCGGTGAATCAACGACCTCTTCCGAATAAGGTATCGGTATATCACTTTCCTCACGCGCAGAAGACTCAACATCAAACGGTAAATCTTCAATGTCAATGGGCTCAACAAAAACATCACTTTCCTCACGCGCAGAAGACTCATCTTCAATGTCAATGGGCTCAACAAAAACATTATTTTCATCAAGCTCTGCCAAAGTGTCTTGCTTGTTAATTGCCGCAAGCGCTACGCATGATAGGTTCATTACAATAATAGCCACGAGAAATGTGCAGATCAGTCTTTTAATAAACATATATGCCTCCTCCTGATTAAATCATTATTTATATAATGCCTCTTTCTTTTTTGACAGTACCAATACTTATGAAATGGTTTAAACTGATAGAAGCTATCTCTATCATCATTCTTCTTCCAAAAGAAAAAGGGTTAACAAATTGTCAGAACATCTTAACTTCTTCATGATTTTTATCAAAAACACTTATTAATCCTTCTACGTTTTCTTTAATAGTTCTTAATTCTTGATTAATCTCATCGGGTACGGGGTCTCGTTTGTCCTTATAATATTGATGTACAGATTTACGAATACCTTTATAAAAGCTTTCTGAAACTGACCACGCTCCAAAGAAAGAAATATAGTTTCGCCACATTCCGTTTTGAGTTATCTTTTCGAATAATCTGGTTTCCAAGACTATTAAATGTTTTTCATATTTTATAGCCTCATTAAGGAGTTCGGCAAATGACATATAATTACTACACCGGGTATCATACTCTTTATCGTTCCATAAAAATGCATCTCTTATGATGGTAAACAATATTGATTGAGAAAAAAACAGATGAAAAATCTGTTCTCCTCGCGGTAAAAGAAAATACTTTCTCTTTTCTGTGCGTATTTCTGGATCAACATTTTTCCTAATAAACCGATTTTCTTCATAATATGCGAAAGCGTTTTGAACTATTGTTTCAACTTGCTGTTTTCTTGATTTATACATTTCTTCGTCTTGCGTTAAGAGGCAACTTGTTATTTTTTCAGCTACTTCCTCATCTGAAAGCAATTCTGATAGTGTTATTATATCTCCTCTTGCAGAGTGACTGTTATGCTGAAACGCTTGAAGTATTAAAAATGTTAATAAATCGTTCTCATCATTTACTCCGGGGTCAGGAAGAATACAGCGAATAGATGTCGATGGCGTTTGATAATAAACATCGCGCTCCCCCATGCTAAGAATCCGTAGTATATTTGTATCGTTTATGTAGTAATGATTCTCTTCAATTATAAAACTAACTGCCGGATTAACATTTTTCTGAGTCCATCTTCGATTGGAAACTATATTTAAAAAGTCATCAAGAGCATTGCTCACATTATCATTATTCAGTTTTAGAAGTAAATCTGAATAACTAGAATCGACTCGATCACATATTTTAATTAGAATATCCCTTGCGGTTTTCCATGTATCTATGTTATTCGCTTTCTTAACTTGATCTGACTTTAAAATAATATTAAACCGTTTTTTAAAAACTTGGGATAATGATGGCGCAGCTATTAAGCATGAAGCCTTACTCGCACGATGTGTATTATAGAAATCTCTCTTATAAATATTGTAATAAGTGTTGCTTCTTAAACAGAAAATAAACTTTGAATGGAATTTTCCATTGCTTTTACATTTAAAATTTTCAAATAGGGTTAAGAAGTTCTTCATTAAGGAGAATTGCTCTTCCTCTGTAAGCGATTCTAAATCGTCAAATATAAAAACAATATTATTAATTGTCACATCACTCATATTGAGAAGAGCTGTCAATTTATACAATTCTTTCTGGTAAATTGTGTTTGTTTTTGAGTAGAACTTTGCCTCCAATTTATGACTGTTGATATAATTATCAACATCAGGTTCTGATACATCAAAATGAGACAAAAGCCTCTCATACATAGCCTTTATTTTGGCAAGGACCAACTGGGATGAATCTTCTAATATCGTTGGTTCTGTAATATTAAAATCACTATAGTAAACTAAGTCATATACACCATTCTTCTCTAATAGTTGAGGATGATTAGTAGCTATATCATCAACATCATAAAAGCATTTCAAACAGTAGAGCAGAAGGTATGTTTTTCCGATTCCCGTTGCACCCGTAATAGGCAAGATTTCGTCTATATTGTGATCGAGTGTATCTTTTATTCTTTCTTCAATAGCGAGATTTACAGATATATAACCCTCTCTGCTATATGATCCAAATTGATTGAACTCTTTTTCTGCTGCACTAATAAAGTAATCTCTAAATTTACGAAACAGATCATTTTTCTGTTTTGCTTCAGAGATTTTCGCATTTGAGTTAGGCCTTACGTACATCTTTTTTCCTCCATTTATTTGCTTTTTCCTTTAAGTAAAGTAAATTTTGGTACTGTTATTGTGTCTGCAAAAATGCCGATCGCATTTAATTCGTGTTTTTCACCCAACATATCGTAATATTGAATATCAAAACAGATTCTATGTGTTTTCTCTGAAAATGGAGGATTTGCAAGATTAATTCGATATTTTGAAGAGCACGTAAGAAAATCTGTATTTGCTTTTTTGTTCATCTTTTTTACAACATTTCCAGCATTATCTATAATACAAAAATTAAAAAACGTAATATTATGTGCTATATTATTTGACATGTTTTTTACGTAAAACGATAAATCTTTAGCATTTTCTTGTCCTGAGACTTCATCAATTACTAAAAATGGTTGATTTTTGGCTTTTTCCATTCTTTCTAATATTGCTGTATGTTTATTGTTCTCCTCTTTGATAACATGGTTCTGCCATAAAGCTAAAGCACTTAGTAATGTTGTGCTAAAAAAGGACAATACTGCTCCATAAAAGATCAAAGCATCACCTGCATCCCATTCGGCAATCAAAAGATTACAAGGCGAAACAAGTTTAAATAAACAATTAATTATAAAAGGGATTACGACTATAATCACAAGCACTATCAAGAGTAAACTAATAGCGTAATTTTTGTGCTCTATTAAATAAATGAAAAGTCTTTGCATATCTTCTTCTCCTAACAATTCTTAAATTCAAAAATTTCATACGCTGCAGATGCCTGCATCTATTTACAGCATAATATCATAATATAATTAAAATTCAATAAAAATATAAATAAAAATAAATATAACAAAACGTGTCTCACCATGAGGCACGTTTTTTCATATAGATCGCAACCTAAACCGCAAGCCCTAATCCAAATCCGAAGGGAGGAATCCAGTGTATTTTACAAATGGCGATCACCAGGCGTTTGAGAGCCTCATGCGGGATAAGCCCGGCTACCATTATGACAGTAGCGCGGACGGCCCGTTCCCGGAGTGCCAGAGTTGCCGCTGCCACAGGCCGTACCGCAAGGATTGGTACTGCAAGTATGCCAAGTGTCCATACACCACAGTCCGCGTGACCGCCATCAAAAAGAGCAATTCGCTGGGGAATGGAGGTGAGGCCGCCCCATCATCCCGTTAATCCAGCATAATCAAAACAGGGAGGAAGCATGCTTATTGTAAAAACGAGATGGGCAAAGCGGCTGGCTGTGACGCTTTGTGGCATGCTTCTCTTGTGCGCGGCTTTACCTGTCTGCGCCTTTGCCGACGATGTGCATATCTTCACCGCCTACCAGCCGTTCATGTACTTTGAAAAGAATAATGACGGCATTTGGGGCGATCTTGGCATGCCGCCGCACTCTGTCGTGGAAACCGGCCAGCCTGCCTACTATCTGCAAATGAGTTTGGAAAGCCCCTACGGTGACGGGTTTGACACGACGGACGGTTCGCAGTATTACAGCCCGACAATTCTGAATGGACTGAAAGCGATCCTCGCGCACGGCTATCCGGCCTCCACAGGCGGTTTTTCAGACAACGAGGCGCAGTAGGAGACGGCAAATGCGATCCGATTTTTTGCTGAAAACGGAATCCAGGAAATGATGGACGTCCTGCGCGATACAAGTCTCAGCCGTCCCAAGCTCGGTAATGAAGCTCTGTTCGCGTGGTGTATAGAGCTTTTGGAATATGGCCGTCACCAGGACAAGAATCATTCCATCCGCTTTTCCCGCACAGATCTGACGCTGGAAGCCCAAGAGCAGAATTACAGTTTTGAGGGCGACGTGAAAGTGACCTTTACCGGGCTGACCGGGTACACGCTGGAAAGCTCCGCCTTCCCGGCAGGGACGAGTATCAAGGGATATACCGGTAGCAGCGGAGACACGCTGCATATCTCCATCCCGGAGAAATATGAGGAATCGTCTTTTTCCCTCTATGCCTCCGGAATCTATGACAGCACCGAGGCGGTGCTGTTTTTCTATGCGCCGACCACCTACGGCCAGCAATGCGTAGTCAGCAGAACCATAGATATACATCCAGGCGATCCCAGTAGGCTCCTGCCTCCTAGATTTTCAACAATTCTTCCGAGGCGCGGGAGGCGTCGGCCTTCACGTGCGTCGAGTCTGTTCCCGCTGCCCGTCCGCTTACCAGACTCTTTTTGATGCATTGCCGTACTACTTCCTCGAACAGCCGATGGAACACCTTCCGGAAGCTCGACTTACGCTGCCGCAGCTGTGAGATCGTGCTGTGCTCCGGCACCCGGTCAAATAAATCCATCTCCAGATACCACCGCACGGCTACATCAGCCTGTATCCGCTGTTCAATCTGTCGCTTCGAAGGGATCCCGTATAGAAAACCAAGCAGTTCATACTTTACTAGCATGACCGGGTCAATCGGCGGATGACCATATTTCCTACTGTATAGGCCGTCGGTTTCCTCGTAAACGAAGCTCATATCCAACGCCGCGTCCAGTCTCCGAAGAAAATGATTCTCCGGCACCAAATCTTCTAACGTTACCATGTGCAGCTTCAGTTGCAGCATCTCCACCTTCTACGCCGTTTTTCTTTATTCTACCACATCCCTTGTCTTTATTTGTACGTTGCCAACAGCTCGATAGTGAGACAAGTTTTTATGTCAAGTTCCAATGTAAATCCTTTTATAGTGGCTTCTTAAGCTTTTTTGATTCTTATTTCATTTCATTCCTTTTAAGCAGTTTGAGGACGTTTTTGCTTGCTCGGAATATGTGGGAAATAAAGATTATCATGATAAGCTAAGTATCGTATTATTATCAAAAAAAGTGCTACAGATTGTTTGATTTTTAAAATACACATGATATAATCAATTTACATGTAACTATTTCATAGGCGAAGAAAACAAGCACATTTTCTTCGTATTATTCTAATGAGGGAGAACGTATGGACTACATAGATCTTATGAAAAAGAGAAGTGCAGAATTGTACTACCCTGACTTTGAAAAAGGAAGTAGTAGACGTTGGTATCAGCACGATATTGATACTATTGTTTACTCGGAAATGTTTAGGAAGATGCAACGGAAAGCGCAATTGTTGTCTCTGCATGATCCTGTTTCTCGCTCAAGATTAATCCATACCTTTGAGGTAGTCCGTATTGCTAAAGAGATTAGTGAAAAACTGGGGCTTAATTCTGAATTGACTGAAGCCATTGCATTAGCTCACGATTTTGGTAATGTTGCCTATGGAAAAGAAGCCGACTTATTCTTGGGGGAAAAAACAAAAGGCCAATTTAGACACGAAGAAATTAGCGCCTTAATGCTGAAAACAAGCGCCTCCCGCATAATTCCAGATAAATATCGGGAAGTAGCAAAAGAAAAAATTGCAAGAGACAAAAGTATATCTCATTTTATTAATATTGATAGATTCCCCTATCAATTGGAAGTCTATGAATTCGCTCGGAACATATATTATGTTTGTATGTCCCCCGAAGTAATAGATGGTATTGAAAAACACGGGACAACAAACATCGCCTTTACATTAGAAGGCCAGGTGGTTAATTACGCAGATAATATTGCATATTTGATTCAGGACATTAGTGACTTTGAAGCGTCCGGCATTTTCGACGAGGGTACGATAAAACGCTACAGCAGATGCCTCAATCATCTGGTAAAGGACGACACGGACGACAATTATCCGCTGGCCGGAATTGTCGGCCCCACAACCAGCATACGCACTGCCACCCTAATAGAACGGTTTGTTTCTTATAATTTGCAACGGCTAAAATGCCGGACATTCTCAACTGTTCGTTCTACAATCTTCGATGAGGATATCCCCATCTTGGCCAACGAGGATATTGTTGAGAAGGCCATAAATTGTTGCTGGAAGTTTAAAGAAGAGTTTTACGACAATGATCTAATTAAAATTTCTAACATTGCTTCGCGGTCCAAAATGGAACAAGTTTGGGAGATTCTGGAAAATGGGAGCTATTTCAGAGAAAGAAATTCAGTATATAATAGCTTTGAAAAAATGCTATCTTCTCCACTTTTCCATTCTTATAAGTTAATGAAAAGGATCTCACAAGATGATGAGTGGGAAAACTGGAAGAAAGCTTACTTTATTGCTCATCTGACATGCGATGAGATTGATCAGATCACCAGGTCTTTTTTGGAGCGGGATTTTATCTTTGATTTGTCCTTGCCGACAATTGGCTAAGAACAGGAGACGTTATGAAGGTTCTTAATGTAATTAAAAGCTCCGATAACACTAAGAAGTATTACTTTGGTTTATCGGATTCGGATCAGTTCCATGTTGAGGCGTGCTTACTTCACCTCAAACGATATGGCTATATTATTTGTGTATCTTCCCAAATTGGCTGTATGCAAAAGTGCGTTTTTTGTGCAGCGGGAAATAGCCGTTTTGTTCGAAATCTGAATTCCGAAGAAATACAGGATCAAGTACGTCTGATCATTGAAGATAATCCAATACTAGTATCAGAGGGGTTTCAAGTCACATACATGGGGTCAGGTGAACCATTAAGTAATTTCGAAAGTGTTTTTAAATCGATTGATGCCATGCGTACGTACTATCCTACTCTGCACAAAGTAAACATTTCTACAACATGTCCAACAACCAGTATCACCTGCTTTAAAACAATAGATTGGAGCAAGTATAAACATTTCTTGCATTTCCAGTATTCTTTGCATTTCACCCATGATAACGAAAGATATAAGTTTCTTTATCCCCAATTACTTAAGATAACTGTTGCGATTGATTATTTGAATTCCATTTCGGAAATAGTATGTGATAAATATAAGATCAACTATATTCTGTTTGATGAACTCAATGACAAAAAAGAAAATATTGCAGAACTAAAAGCCATCATGGACACAACACAGAATGCTGTTTTAAAAATAAGTACTATGTCCGTTGTTCTAAGCAGTTCCTTAACACCAAGCAAAAATTTTGAGCAATTTGTTTCGGCTGCTCAGGAGAGCATTGAGGCAGTAGAAGTCTTTTCCAGCGACGGAACAGATGTTAACGCCGGGTGCGGCCAGTTCTATAACGATAGTATCTTATAGTGGATCCATGCCAGAATTACATTAAGGTGCGTCTATATACTTCATCAACTCTTTATCAATACAGCCTCGCGCTTCTACGATCTACAAACGTAATTCTGACATCATAACCAGATTTGACGACGATGCGGATCAAAAAGTAGGATAATAAATTTTTCTACCTTTTGCGGCGCAGTGGTAAAATCTTTCCATCGTTTTTGATTCATCATTATCATAGCTTCTCTTTTCCACATCGCATGTACCAAATCAGCTTGCTTCGATATGAGCGTTGCAAGCTGATTTGTTGTTTCAACTAACCTTTCATGGCAATTGGCATATATCTGTTGTAGTTGTTCTACGGGAAAATGCCTTTCCCCCATACAAGCGAATGCTTCGGCCTGTAAAATTTTCAGCTTTGCTCCAGCCGTTGTTTTCTATCATCTGCTTCTTTCGTGAGTCGCTCTATAGCACAAAGATTAGCTAAACCTCTCTTTCCTCATTGTTTCAACTACCATCTGCTTAAATTCACCTGTGTACTTCTTGTTTGATCTCCCTCTTGGCATAAAACAACACCCCATTCGTTAGTAGTATACAATACTGTCTATCAAATAGGGTGCTGTTCACAGCGACCCCCGTGGCCTGTTTCACTCTTTACGTGATTGCCGGGAGCATATGCGGCATCTCTTCCATGATCTGCTCAATATGGCTGGAGACGCTTGTCTGGGCTGGGAGATCGCCTTTGAGCTTCGTCTCAAGCGCTCTCGGCATGTCCGGATCTATGTGGATGTACTGATTATCACCGAAAACCGTGTCTTCGCACTGGAATTCAAAATGAAAGACAAGATCGATCCGGACGAGGTGCAGCAGGCGGCCAAGTACGTTCCGTATCTGGAGATCGTTTTCGGAGCATAGTATGAAATCATCCCTGTCTAGTGCTGACGGGAGCAGAGGAACTCTTTGTGTTCCACCCTGTTGGCAAGACAGACGCAGTGGTACCGGTCTGTTCCGGGGATATGCTGTTTAATGCGTTTGACGAATATCTGAGTTTTTTAAAGAAGAATTGAAGAATGCGAGTGAGGTAAAACCTTGGAATACGCTGTAAATATAATACTCTTGTTCTTTGCCTATTCTCTTTTAGGCTGGTGCATTGAAGTTATCCTTAAGTACATACAGTTCCATCGCTTTATTAACCGTGGTTTTCTTACCGGCCCGGTTTGCCCTATTTATGGAAGCGGGGCAGTTCTGATCACAATAGTTGTAGGCGGCCTCGGTAGGCTTGAATCGGGAATTGGCACAACTTTTGCGTTGTCTTTTTTGATTTGCGGCGCGTTGGAGTTCATGACCAGCTACAATATGGAGAAGCGTTTCCATGCGCGTTGGTGGGATTACAGTCAAAAACCAATGAATCTTCATGGGCGAGTCTGGATCGGCAACCTGGTGCTTTTCGGGCTTGGCGGAGTCGCGATTATTCATATCATCAACCGCTCATTTACCGGGTTCTGGATTCTCTTCCTTTTCCCGCAAAATTGATTGCTGCCTGCGTTCTGGCCGCGGTATGTTTAGCGGATTTTATCCTTACCCATTTTGTGCTGAAACTGGTAAAAATCGGTGTTGAGAGCAGCGAAGCTGACAACACGGAGGAAATCAGCAAAGAGGTTTATCTCCTCCTTTCCGACAAATCCGTTTTCCATAAACGTTTTGCTGACGCCTATCCTGATGTCATTTATCGCACAGAGCGTATCAACGCGAGAATCGCCGAAGTAAAAGCTGAGACAGAACGCCTTCGCAGGGAAGCAGAGCAGCGAATGGAAGAGCGCCGAGAGCTGGTGGCCGACAGGTTGGAGCCCGCCACGCTCATCAAAAGCGAGATCATCAGCCGTCAGGACGCTTTGATCGAAATGCTGTGTGACGAGCACACGGCAAGTGACGAAATGAAAGCCTTAAAGGCCGATATTGACATGGAAAAAGGCCGACTCGAAGAACGCCCGCTCAGCAAATTTGTTGTTTCGCGGAAGGGTGAATAAAGCTTAACAAAATATGCAATGATTCTTCAATGATAGTTAATCGGGAGTTAGCACTATCGCCTTGACAGTGCTAAAAATGGCGCTATAATCATAAGCGAAAAAAGGAACAGAGATCGAATGGATGACCTCCATCCCCTTGCTCAGGTAACATGAAATGCAATGCATATCAAAGGAGGTATGACTTATGTTGCCGAGTATTATTGGAGAGAGTTTGTTTGATGACTGGTTTGACTTTCCGTTCAGAGGCTTTGAATCCGATGTGGATCACAAGTTGTACGGCAAGCACGCAGCCTGTGTAATGAAGACAGATCTCAAGGAGTACGATGACGGCTATGAGCTGTCCGTGGATCTGCCCGGTTTCAAGAAGGATCAGATAGAGCTACAGCTCCAGAACGGCTATCTGACGATCACGGCGTCTAAGAGCCTCGAAGAAGGCAAGGACAAGAAAGGCAAGATCGTACACCAAGAGCGCTATTCCGGCTCTATGAGCAGGTGCTTCTATGTTGGCGACCATGTCACCGAAGAAGACTTGAAGGCAAAATTCGAGGACGGCGTCCTGACGCTGGATTTCCCGAAAGAAGAGCCGAAGAAGCTGCCGGAACGCAGGACCATCCAGATCCAGGGATAACGAATTGACCGGTGCCCCGCTCATAAACGGGGCACCTTTTCTTCTTGATGGAAGGGTTTATCAAGAAGCAGAATCTGATCCTTTCAATCATTTCCTCTGCTCAGTATGGACACCAGTTCCAGCCACAGATCAAGCTCTGAAGTCGGCGACGACCACAGCCAAAGAGAAATGATATTGATTGCCTGCTCTTTCAATCGATAGTAGTGCCGGCGGGAGATGTTCAGCCGGAAAAGCACAACGGTCTGGAGCAGCTTTTCTTCGGAGATATAGGTCATGTAGATCAAGTCGTAGAGCAAGGGACCGTTGTCAGGTTTGCGTTTGAGAGCGGTCAGCGCATCGTTGATACGATCCAAGAGCTGACGCGTCTTAGCCAGACGCTCTAGATTCAGCTCCAACCGGCGATTGTCCATCCCGATCTCCGCATCTATACGGCTGAGTATGGCATCAAGATTTCTCAAAGGCAGGTTCAGCTCGGCGGCAATTGCCTCGATCTCACAATCGGTCTGCCAAAGAATATTGCGATAATTGGAGAGCAAAAGCAGCGTGTTATGATACGCTTGCTTTTGCTTTTTCTCTTGCGCCTCCCGGATCGTATCCTCGGACAGCGTTTTGTCAGCGGCTAAAATGCCCTGGTTGCGAAGAAAAGAAAGAACCGCCTCAGAAGAGACGGCACGTTTGGTCTGATTATCCATTTGTGAAAAACTCCTTTGCAATATCGCTCAGATCCACAGCGGGGCAGGGGCCTCTGATCGGCGTAGCGTCAGATTCTGCGCAAGTCTTACAATCACAGCTTCCGCAGTCATAACTTCCATTCTTCCAATTCCAACAGAGAGAAATATACGCGCGATATAAAGAAGAGGAAAGTGCAACGCGAGTATTCTGTCGAATGGAAGGGGAGAGCAGGTCGACAGATAACAGATACTGTCGGCTGTAATACACGACCATCCTGCTCATGTGTTCGCGCAGCGAGCCGTGTCTTTTTCGATCCTCAGCATAAGCACGGGTTGCACCAAGGATGTGCTCGATAACTTCTTCTGTTGGAATCGCGACCTCCTGTTTACAGGGATAGAGCTTATTGAAAATGAGACAGCCATAGGAGCTAGGGAGTCGATGCAGAGTGAAAACATCCTCATGCTTTTGCAGGAATCTCCATACCTTTGTCTTCTCCCAGCCCCAGCGCTGGCCCAGGGTTTCCAGGGTAAGAAAAACTCCGTATTTACCATACTGGCAAACCGGAGCATAAAAAGAAAACGCATTTCTGGGATCCATGGATACCGTGTGGCACCAGAGGTCCAGCCATGCGTCCGAATCCTCAAAAATATAGTTGCGATCGACAAGCCGGTCGGTGAGCGAGCGGGGAACACAAAGAAAACCATACCCCTCTGTCGTATAAACATTTCCGGGGATGCGCTCATCGCCGGAGCACTCAACGATCCAGTCGCAAAGCTGATATACGAGGTGCTTTGTCTCCGCGTTTATCTGATATTGTAAGAAGCCATAATCCGAAAGGCGGGCGAGAGTATCTAGGGCGGTTTCTCGCCTCTTGATTCCGAGGATGCTTTTGAGCCCGACGATGCCACCGGACCACATACCGGGGATCACGGGATTTCGATGTCCGCAATAGGAGGCAATGCCTTTTCGGAAAGCGGCCCGCGCCGCCAGTCTTGCCCAAAGACCAAGCAATCCTTTTCCTAACGGAAGACACGCCCGCGGGAGCTTTACCCAGCGGTATTTGAACAGGCATGACATGGGCAGAACCTCGTTTCTGTAATAAAAAGAATACCGGCAGCATCATCAGGTGATACTGCCGGAAAGTCCGGTGGGAATGGTAGAGGAAAGAAGAGGTTTTGAGAGGTAAATGTCTGGATGACCGCAGTTTTGACCGGAAACAGAAAAAACTGCATATCACGCAGAAAACGTATCGATTCAAAAAGTTCTGATTTTTATAAATAAAAATATGTAATGGACTTGAAAGCACCGAGAAAAATTCTCTTTGGCAATTCGAAGCCTTCTTCCCCTGCCAGAAATCGTCTTGAAATGTTGCGTTTCAAGGCGATTTTTGCATTTATTGGCCTGCTTTACGCTTGAATAGTGACTGCTTTCATAGGGGTCAAATGAGCTGACCGCAATTTGACCGCAATTAGTTTCCGGACGCATTGATATGCCGGATATACTCCTCC
>CACYXH010000021.1:0-31612 GCA_902778245.1 uncultured Lachnospiraceae bacterium
GAATGTCCTCCTTAAAAATTGTGCCGCGATCGGCAATCTTTGTTTTGGTTAAAACATAGGCTAGTACTGATTATATTTCAAATCAGTAACTTTTGCAAGCCTATTTTGTTGATTTAATCAGCCTTTTTACTTATTTGATTACTTGCTTATTTACCTTTAGCGCTCAGTACCTTTTCCTGTACGGACTTCGGAACCTGCTCGTATCTCTCGAAGAACATGGAATAGTTACCACGTCCCTGAGTCTTGGAACGAAGGTCAGTAGAATAACCGAACATCTCTGCCAGCGGCACAAAACCTCTTACGATCTTACCGCCGCCGATGTCGTCCATACCCTCGATACGTCCACGACGGGAATTGATATCACCAATGACATCGCCCATGTACTCTTCCGGCATGGTCACTTCCACCTTCATGATCGGCTCAAGCAGCACAGGAGCACCCTTCTGCATAGCCTCCTTGAATGCCAGAGAACCGGCGATGTGGAATGCCATCTCACTGGAGTCTACCTCATGATAAGAACCGTCAAATACATTTGCATGAACGCCCAGTACCGGGAAACCGCCGAGAATACCCGCTCTTGTAGCCTCCTCAATACCTTCGCCGACTGCCGGGATGTACTCTTTCGGAATAGCACCGCCGACAACGGTGGATTCGAATTCGAAGGTCTGCTCGCCGTTCGGATCCATCGGGGTGAAGATAACTTTACAGTGACCGTACTGTCCACGACCGCCGGACTGTTTTGCGTACTTGCTGTCCACGGTAACTTCTTTTGTAATCGCCTCTTTGTATGCAACCTGAGGTGCGCCAACGTTAGCCTCTACCTTGTATTCACGAAGCAGACGATCAACGATGATCTCCAGATGCAGCTCACCCATACCGGCAATAATGGTCTGACCGGTCTCCTGATCCGTATGAGCACGGAAAGTCGGATCCTCCTCAGCCAGTTTTGCCAGAGCTTCACCCATCTTGCCCTGACCGGCTTTGGTCTTGGGCTCGATCGCCAGCTCGATAACCGGCTCCGGGAACTCCATGGACTCCAGAATAACCGGATGCTGCTCATCACAGATGGTATCACCGGTTCCTGTGATCTTGAAACCTACAGCTGCCGCAATATCACCGGAGTAAACTTTGTCAAGCTCTGCTCTCTTGTTTGCGTGCATCTGAAGGATACGGCCTACACGTTCTTTCTTGCCCTTGGTAGCATTCAGCACGTAAGAACCGGAATTCATGGTTCCGGAATAAACGCGGAAGAACGCCAACTTACCAACGAACGGGTCAGCCATGATCTTGAATGCCAGAGCGGAGAACGGTTCTTCATCGGAAGAATGTCTCTCAATCTCATTTCCATCCATATCTGTACCCTTGATAGCAGGAATATCGGTGGGAGCCGGCATATATTCCACAACTGCATCCAGAAGTTTCTGAACACCTTTGTTTCTGTATGCGGATCCACAGCATACCGGAATAGCAGCACACTCGCAGGTAGCTTTTCTGAGCGCTGCCTTCATCTCATCAACAGAAGGTTCTTCCCCTTCCAGGTACTGCATCATCAGATCGTCATCCAGCTCGCAGATCTTCTCCACAAGCTCGGTGCGATACAATTCTGCGTCCTCCTGCATTTCTTCCGGAATATCAACGATGGAGATATCCTCTCCCTTATCGTCATTGTAGATATACGCTTTCATCTCGAACAGGTCAATAATGCCCTTGAACTCGTCTTCTTTTCCGATCGGAAGCTGAAGGCAGATCGCATTCTTGCCCAGTCTTGTTTTAATCTGTTCCACAGCACCGTAAAAGTTCGCGCCCATGATATCCATCTTGTTGATGAATGCCATTCGCGGTACATTGTAGGTGTCAGCCTGACGCCAAACATTTTCGGACTGAGGCTCAACGCCGCCCTTTGCGCAGAATACACCGACTGCTCCGTCGAGTACACGCAGAGAACGCTCTACCTCCACTGTAAAGTCTACATGGCCCGGTGTATCGATGATATTGATACGATGCTCCAGAGCGCCTTTTTTCGGCTTACAGTTCTCCTCCAATGTCCAGTGGCATGTGGTAGCGGCTGAAGTAATGGTGATACCTCTCTCCTGCTCCTGCTCCATCCAGTCCATGGTTGCAGTACCTTCATGAGTATCTCCAATCTTGTAGTTCACACCGGTATAGTACAGAATACGCTCGGTCAAAGTAGTCTTACCTGCATCGATATGAGCCATAATACCAATGTTTCTGGTTCTCTCTAATGGATATTCTCTTCCAGCCATTTTCTCCTCCTAAGATTTAACCTATGCATAACAGGAATGTTCATGTATTCAGACAAATATATCAGCTTCATGAACTACCTCTCACAAACCTCAGACTGCTTTTTTACATTTCAAAGAGCGGCCTGCGGTGTGCTGTCGCTAAGTGCTTCCGATTAGAAGCGGTAGTGAGCAAATGCCTTGTTTGCCTCTGCCATCTTATGCATATCTTCTTTCTTCTTTACAGATGCGCCGGTATTGTTGGCTGCATCCAGAAGTTCATTCGCCAGTCTCTCCTCCATGGTCTTCTCGCCTCTCTTGCGGGAGTACAGAGTGATCCAGCGAAGAGCCAGAGCCTGACGTCTGTCCGGTCTAACCTCGATGGGCACCTGATAGGTGGCACCACCAATACGTCTTGCTTTTACTTCCAGAACAGGCATGATGTTGTTCATCGCCTCTTCGAAAACTTCGAGAGCCGGCTTTCCGGCCTTTTCTTCCATTCTGGCAAACGCGCCGTATACAATCTTCTGCGCTACACCTTTCTTACCATCTAACATGATGTTATTGATAAGCTTGGTGACCACTTTATTATTGTACAGCGGATCTGCCAATACGTCTCTCCTCTGAGTATGTCCTTTACGTGGCACGTTACTTCCCTCCTTAATTAATAAATATATTAGATCATAGGTACTCACAATGTGTCGTTCTACATTTGCGTTTCATGCATAAAGGACTTCTATATAAACCTGCAACCACCTGGTGAATAAGAATTCCTTATTAACTGTGAAACCATATAGTTCTGTTCTGTGATACTAATCTATAACATTTTTCCGAAATAAATATTAATAATCTAACACTTATTTCTTAGCGTCTTTCGGTCTCTTAGCACCATATTTAGAACGAGCCTGTCTTCTCTTGGCTACGCCTGCGGTATCCAGTGTTCCTCTGACGATATGATATCTGGTACCCGGAAGATCCTTCACACGGCCGCCGCGGATCAGCACTACGCTATGCTCCTGCAGATTATGTCCTTCACCCGGAATATAGCTGGTAACTTCAATACCGTTGGACAGACGTACTCTGGCAATCTTTCTAAGAGCGGAGTTCGGCTTCTTAGGAGTAGCAGTTTTTACTGCGGTGCACACACCTCTTTTCTGCGGAGCAGAGGTATCGGTGGTCTTCTTCTTCAGAGAGTTAAATCCTTTCTGGAGTGCCGGTGCAGTTGATTTCTTTACAGATGTCTGTCTGCCTTTTCTCACTAACTGGTTAAATGTTGGCATTCTTTCTTTCACCTCCTGATTTAGTCGTGGTTGCTGAAATTCTTCCTATATAATAAGGAAAGATGCACACAAAAAACACACGTGTCCATTTGCGCACCATCACATTATAAAGTGCGTTCCGGGTATTGTCAAGGTTAAATCTTATAATTTTATGAAGTATCGGGAATATTCTGGACTTTAACCGGCAGGAATGATAAGATAAGGAAACGTAAAAATGCCAAGCGAGGTGATTTATTTGAGAATCAGAACACTTTTAAAACCCCTCTCTTTTCTGCCCGCCATCCTGCTGATGTATATGATCTTTTCTTTCTCAGCCCAGGAGGGGGAGGTTTCCTCTACAGTGAGTTATAAGGCCAGTTACATAATTGTGGATACCGCGGATCACATATTTGATATGGGTATGGACGATTACCAGATCTCCTACTTTGCTACCAAGATCAACGGTGTCACGCGAAAACTTGCGCACATGACGGAATATTTTCTGCTGGCAATTTCGGTTTCCTTTCCATTGTATGTATACGGACTACACGGTATCCTGCTGATGATACTGGCAGGAGGCTTTTGTATTGCCTTTGCCTGCGGGGACGAATATCACCAATCTTATGTGGCCGGACGGGCCGCCTCCATGAAAGATGTAGGCATCGACAGCGTTGGCGTGTTCATCGGCATCATCCTTGTGAGGATCATTGGCTGGACCGGGCGGAAAACGATCTTCCGCCCCAGGAAAGAAGAGTATGAACCACAGCTGACCCGAAAAGAAAAGAAACGGCTCAAGGCAATGCAGCAGGAGTACTCCCAGCCACAGTCCTACGGGCAGTACCCACGTACAACCAGGCTCAGCCATACAGACAATCGCAGCCGTACAACCAGGCTCAGCCATACAGACAATCGCAGCCGTACGATCAGCCGCAGCCGTACAGCCAGGCCCAGCTATACAGGCAGCCGCAGCCACCGCAATATATGGGAAAGCCGGAGCACTCCTCCGATGAGTTATCAGAAGATATGCCACTTTCCCACCTCCTTAAGCCAAAAAAATAATAGAACGAGAATGCAATTTGATTTTTTGAGTACTAGAAAGGGTTCCGGTTTCATGCTTCTACATGTTAACCGGAACCCTTTAAAGCCTTTATTCCTCTGTGACACCGACAAGTTCTTCCTGAGAAACTTCTTCCGTATCTGCTTCTGAATCCAGATCATCCATCTGAACCAAATCATTCAGCCCACTGAAATCAATGTCGTCGATTTCATCGTCCATCTCATCAAACACCAGATCTTCATCCAGATCCAGATTTTCCTCTTGGGTACTCAAGTTAACATTGCGATAACGTTTCATACCGGTACCTGCCGGAATCAACTTACCAATGATAACATTTTCCTTAAGACCGATCAGAGGATCTACTTTACCTTTGATGGCTGCCTCAGTCAGAACCTTTGTAGTCTCCTGGAAAGATGCCGCCGACAGGAAGGAATTGGTTGCCAGGGATGCCTTGGTGATACCCAGCATGATCTGCTTGCCTTCCGCTGGCTGTTTGCCCTCCGCGATCATCTTCTCATTGATGTCCTCCATCTCCAGGATATCCACCAGAGTACCCGGCAGCAGATCCGTGTCACCGTTTTCCTCCACGCGAACCTTCTTCAGCATCTGACGCACCAGGACTTCGATGTGCTTATCGCTGATCTCCACACCCTGAAGACGGTATACTCTCTGTACCTCCCGAAGCATATAATCCTGCACAGCATTTACACCTTTGATCTTCAGAATATCATGCGGGTTAACGCTTCCTTCCGTCAGCACATCACCTGCCTCCAGATATGTGCCATCCAGGACCTTAATTCTGGAGCCATAAGGAATCAAGTAAGTTTTGGACTCACCGTTTTCCTCATTGGTAACGATAACCTCACGCTTCTTCTTGGTATCACGGATCTCCACACGACCCGGGATCTCGGTAATAATAGCAAGCCCCTTCGGCTTACGAGCCTCAAACAGTTCCTCCACACGGGGAAGACCCTGTGTGATATCGCCGCCGGCCACACCGCCGGTATGGAACGTACGCATCGTAAGCTGCGTACCCGGTTCACCGATAGACTGCGCTGCAATGATACCTACTGATTCACCCACCTGCACCGCTTCGCCGGTGGCCATATTGGAACCATAGCACTTCGCGCAGATACCAATGTGTGATTTACAAGTGAGGATAGTACGGATCTTGATCCTCTTGAAGCTTTCTCCATTCTCATCCACGCCATCCTTCATAATACGGGCGGCGCGCTTCGGAGTGATCATGTGATTTGCTTTCACGATGATTTCTCCATCCTTATCACGGATGGTCTCACAGGAGAAACGACCGGTGATCCTTTCCTGCAGGCTCTCAATCTCTTCTTTTCCATCGGTGAATTCCTGTACATACATACCCGGGATCTCATCTTTTCCCTCGGCGCAGTCCACTTCCCGGATGATCAGATCCTGGGATACATCTACCATTCGTCTGGTCAGATATCCGGAGTCAGCAGTACGCAAAGCCGTATCCGACAGACCTTTACGGGCACCGTGCGCGGACATAAAGTATTCCAGCACGTCCAGACCTTCACGGAAATTGGACTTGATCGGCAGCTCGATGGTATGACCGGTAGTATCCGCCATCAGTCCACGCATACCTGCCAGCTGCTTGATCTGTTTATCGGAACCACGGGCGCCGGAATCCGCCATCATAAAGATGTTGTTATATTTATCCAGCCCACCCAGCAGTGCTTTTGTCAGCTTATCATCCGTCTCTTTCCAGGTCTCCACTACTTCTTTGTAACGCTCTTCTTCGGTGATCAGGCCACGCTTGTAGTTGCGTGTGATCTTATCAACGGTATCCTGGGCTTCCTGGATCATCTGCGGCTTTTGCGGCGGCACGGTCATATCCGAAATAGATACGGTCATTGCCGCTCTGGTAGAATATTTGTAGCCCATGGACTTGATATCATCCAGAACCTCTGCGGTCTTAGTCGCGCCGTGGGTATTGATTACTTTCTCCAAAATCTGCTTCAGACCCTTTTTACCTACGTGGAAATCCACTTCCAGCTTCAGCAGATTCTCCGGAATGGTTCTGTCTACAAAACCCAGATCCTGCGGAAGGATCTCGTTGAACAGGAATCTTCCCAGGGTAGACTCTACGATACCAGTGTGAACCACACCGTCTGCCGCCTTCTTGCTCATGCGGACTTTAATCCTGGACTGGAGAGTCAGCGCCTTATTCTCATAAGCAAGGATCGCCTCATTTACGCTCTTGTAAATTCCGCCCTCTCCCAGCGCCCCCGGTCTCTCCTGGGTCAGATAATAGATACCAAGGACCATATCCTGGGACGGCACTGCTACAGGGCCGCCATCGGAGGGTTTCAGCAAGTTGTTTGGTGAAAGCAGCAGGAAACGGCACTCTGCCTGCGCCTCCACAGACAACGGCAGATGTACTGCCATCTGATCGCCGTCGAAGTCCGCATTGAACGCCGTACAAACCAGCGGATGCAGCTTGATAGCTTTACCTTCAACAAGAATCGGTTCAAATGCCTGAATACCAAGTCTGTGCAAGGTAGGAGCGCGGTTCAGCATAACGGGATGTTCTTTGATCACTTCCTCCAGCACATCCCACACCTCCGATTGAAGCCGCTCTACCATTTTCTTTGCATTCTTAATATTGTGGGAAGTTCCGTTGGCCACCAGTTCTTTCATAACAAAGGGCTTAAACAGCTCAATCGCCATCTCCTTGGGCAGACCGCACTGATAAATTTTCAGTTCCGGACCTACTACGATAACAGAACGCCCGGAATAGTCTACACGTTTTCCCAGCAGGTTCTGACGAAAACGACCGGATTTTCCTTTTAACATATCAGAAAGTGATTTCAGGGCTCTGTTGCCCGGTCCGGTAACCGGACGGCCGCGGCGGCCATTATCAATCAGTGCGTCCACGGCCTCTTGCAGCATTCTCTTCTCGTTTCTGACGATAATATCCGGAGCGCCCAACTCCAGCAACCTCTTCAGACGGTTATTTCTGTTGATAATACGTCGATACAGATCATTCAGATCGGAAGTCGCAAAACGGCCGCCATCCAGCTGCACCATCGGGCGAAGGTCAGGCGGGATCACCGGGATCACAGTCATCACCATCCACTCCGGGCGGTTTCCGGATTCCCGGAATGCCTCGATAACTTCCAATCTCTTAATGATTCTGGCTTTCTTCTGACCACTGGACTCGTTCAGCCCTTTCTTGAGTTCTTCTGCTTCCCTATCCATGTCAATGGCTTCCAGAAGTTCTTTGATGGACTCAGCACCCATACCAACTCTAAATGCGCTGCCCCATTTTTCTTTGGCATCCTGATATTCTCTCTCTGTCAGTACCTGTTTGTACTGCAGATCCGTATCTCCTTTATCCAGCACGATATAATTCGCAAAATACAGCACTTTTTCCAGCGTTCTGGGAGAAAGATCCAGCATTAGTCCCATTCTGGAAGGAATTCCCTTGAAATACCAGATGTGGGACACCGGTGCCGCCAGTTCAATATGACCCATGCGTTCCCTGCGGACGCTGGCCTTCGTCACTTCCACTCCGCATCGGTCGCAAACAACGCCTTTATATCGAATCTTTTTATATTTTCCGCAATGGCACTCCCAGTCCTTGCTGGGTCCGAAAATACGCTCGCAGAAGAGACCTTCTTTTTCCGGTTTCAGGGTCCTGTAGTTGATAGTTTCCGGTTTTTTCACCTCTCCATGAGACCATTCTCTGATCTTGTCCGGAGATGCCAGGCCAATTTTGATGGCGTCAAACGTCATCGGCTGGTACGTTTCATTATTCATTGTTTCCGGCATGACAGTACTCCTTTCACTCTTCATCAAAGTTTTCATCCAGGTCAACGAAATTGTCATCCTCCGATTCCTCTTCCTCAACCTCTACCAGTTCTTCACCCTCAAACTGCTGCTGGCTGAAACCATGGGATCCGAAAGATTCGTTCTGTTCGTATTTCCTGTCGCCTTCGATCACGGAACGTAGATCCGTATCGCCGTAATCGATGGTTTCCATAATCTCTACTTCTGTATTATCATCCTTCAGAACTCTCACATCCAGGCCAAGGGACTGCAATTCTTTCAGCAGCACCTTAAAGGACTCCGGAATGCCCGGTTCAGGAATGTTGTCACCCTTGATGATAGCTTCATAGGTTTTCACGCGTCCCACTACATCGTCGGACTTCACCGTCAGGATCTCCTGAAGTGTGTAAGATGCGCCGTAAGCCTCCAGCGCCCAAACTTCCATCTCACCGAAACGCTGTCCGCCGAACTGAGCTTTACCGCCCAGAGGCTGCTGCGTGACCAATGAATACGGTCCGGTAGAACGGGCATGGATCTTATCGTCTACCAGATGATGCAGTTTCAGGTAATGCATGTGGCCGATGGTGGTCGGACTGTCGAAATATTCTCCGGTACGTCCGTCGCGCAAAAGCACTTTACCGTCTCTAGAAATCGGCACACCCTTCCACAACGCTCTGTGATCACGGTTCTCATACAGATAATCCAGCACTTCCGGAAGCAGTTCATCCCCATGTTTCTCTTTAAATTCTTCCCATTCCAGATTGACATAATCATTTGCCAGATCCAGAGTGTCCATAATATCATTCTCGTTCGCACCGTCAAATACCGGGGTAGCCACATTAAAGCCCAGCGCTTTCGCTGCAAGACTCAGATGGATTTCCAATACCTGTCCGATATTCATACGGGACGGCACGCCCAACGGATTCAGCACAATATCCAGCGGACGTCCATTCGGAAGGAAGGGCATATCTTCCACAGGCAGTACGCGGGAAACCACACCCTTGTTACCATGACGGCCAGCCATCTTATCACCCACAGAAATCTTTCTCTTCTGTGCAATGTAGATACGCACAGATTGATTAACTCCCGGCGGAAGTTCATCACCATTCTCTCTGGTAAATACCTTGGCGTCTACCACAATACCATATTCGCCGTGAGGCACCTTCAGGGAAGTGTCACGCACCTCTCTTGCTTTTTCACCGAAAATGGCCCGAAGCAGCCTTTCTTCAGCGGTCAGCTCCGTTTCTCCCTTCGGAGTAACCTTACCAACCAGAATATCCCCGGCACGAACCTCAGCGCCGATACGGATAATTCCTCTTTCATCAAGATCCTTCAGAGCATCATCGCCTACGCCCGGCACATCCCGGGTGATCTCCTCCGGCCCAAGTTTTGTGTCTCTTGACTCCGCCTCATATTCTTCAATATGGACTGAAGTATAGACATCATCCATAACCAGCTTCTCGCTCAGCAGTACCGCGTCCTCGTAGTTATAACCTTCCCAGGTCATAAATCCGATCAGAGGGTTCTTGCCCAGTGCGATCTCGCCCTTGGAAGTGGACGGGCCATCCGCGATCACATCTCCCGCTTCCACTCGATTGCCCTTTGTAACAATGGGTCTCTGGTTGTAACAGTTGCTCTGGTTACTTCTTACAAATTTTCTTAAGCGGTATTCATCCCTGGTGCCGTCCTCCGCCTTGATCACCACGCGGTTAGACTCGGCACGTTCCACCGTACCTGAGCGTTTCGCTACCACGCATACCCCGGAGTCAACAGCCGCCTTCACTTCAATCCCCGTACCTACTACCGGCGCTTCAGTTGTCAGCAGCGGAACAGCCTGACGCTGCATGTTAGATCCCATCAGGGCACGGTTAGCGTCATCGTTCTGAAGGAACGGAATCAGAGCAGTCGCCACGGAAAATACCATCTTCGGAGACACATCCATGTAATCGAATCTGGTTCTCTCATACTCCTGTGTCTCATCACGGTAACGACCGGACACATTCTTATTGATGAAGTGCCCTTCCTCATCCAGCGGCGTATTTGCCTGCGCCACATGATAATTATCTTCCTCATCCGCCGTCATGTAGACAACTTCCTCCGTAACCCGGGGATTCTGAGGATCTGCTTTATCTATCTTTCTATAGGGTGCCTCAACAAAGCCATACTCGTTGATACGGGCATAGCTGGCCAGAGAGTTGATCAGACCAATGTTGGGTCCCTCAGGCGTCTCAATGGGGCACATTCTTCCATAGTGGGAGTAGTGCACATCCCGCACCTCAAATCCGGCACGATCTCTGGACAGTCCCCCCGGTCCCAATGCGGAGAGACGTCTCTTGTGTGTCAGCTCACCCAGCGGATTGTTCTGATCCATAAACTGGGACAGCTGAGAAGATCCGAAGAACTCCTTCACCGCCGCAGTTACCGGTTTGATATTGATCAGGGACTGGGGAGTAATGCCCTCCGGCTCCTGAGTTGTCATGCGTTCCCGCACCACTCTCTCTAGCCTGGAAAGTCCAATGCGGTACTGGTTCTGAAGCAGTTCACCCACAGCGCGGATACGGCGATTGCCCAGATGGTCAATATCGTCGTCATTGCCCAGACCATACTCCAGATGCATGTTATAGTTAATGGAAGCAATAATATCCTCCTTTGTAATATGCTTGGGAATCAATTCATGCACAGATCTGCGGATCGCATCCTTGATGTCCTCCAGATCGGTATATTCTTCCAGTATGTTTTTCAATACCGGGTAATATACTAACTCCGTAATCCCCACTTCCTTGGGAACTACATCCACGAAATTCGTGAGATCCACCATCATGCTGGAGAGCACCTTCACATTGCGTTCCTCTGTCTGGATCATCACATAGGGAACCGCCGCATTCTGAATCTTGTCAGCCAGTTCGCGGGTCAACACAGTACCTGCCTCCACCAGAATCTCACCAGTATTGGGGTCTACGGCATCCTCCGCCAGGACATGCCCGCTCACGCGGTTTCTCAGCATAAGTTTTTTATTAAATTTATAACGTCCTACTTTCGCCAGATCATATCTTCTGGCATCGAAAAACATGCTGGTGATCAGACTCTCTGCACTTTCCACTGCCAGTGGCTCACCCGGACGGATCTTCTTGTACAGTTCCAGAAGACCTTCCTGGTAATTTTCTGCAGTATCTTTAGCCAAAGTAGCCAGAATCTTCGGTTCTTCGCCGAACAGTTCCAGAATTTCCGGATTTGTTCCGATACCCAGCGCGCGGATCAGTACAGTAATCGGTACCTTTCTGGTTCTATCTACGCGAACATAAAAAACATCATTGGAGTCTGTCTCATATTCCAGCCATGCGCCACGGTTCGGAATAACAGTACAGGAATACAGTTTTTTGCCCAGTTTATCGTGCGCAATACCATAATAAATGCCCGGAGAACGAACCAACTGGCTGACAATAACACGTTCAGCGCCGTTGATCACAAAAGTACCGGTGGCAGTCATCAATGGCAGATCGCCCATAAAAATGTCGTGTTCACTGATCTCATCATTCTCTTTGTTGTGAAGTCTCACTCTCACCTTCAGGGGCGCCGCAAAAGTAGCATCGCGCTCCGCGCACTCCTCAATGGAATACTTCACATCATCCTCGCACAGCGTAAAGTCCACAAATTCCAGGCTCAGCTTCCCGCTGTAGTCTTCAATCGGGGAAATATCATCAAAAACTTCCTTGAGGCCCTCATCCAGGAACCACTGGTAGGAATCCTTTTGAACCTCAATCAGATTTGGCATCTCAAGAACTTCCTTCTGGCGCTGATAACTCATACGGAAGCTTTTACCATTAGCAATAGGACGAATCCTGTTTTTCTCCATTGATGTTTCACCTCTGTTCTTTCTGCAGTTTTGTTCAAAACCGGATTTTAGGGCATAGTAATGCCCTGGGCATAATCCTGCACAATAGTGCAACTTATACCTTAGCACAAATGGAAAGGATTGTCAAATACTTTTTATCGAGACGTGTGCGCCACACGAAATGCTCCGCATTTCTATGGTGCGCGGGCTCTCGCCCTATAAGAATAGAAACAGAGAGCCTGTTTGGGAAATAAATTTCCCTCCCAGGCTCTCTGTTTCTATTCTTACACGTCTCGATGCTTTCGCGACTATTTTAAGGTTACTTTTGCGCCTTCTGCTTCCAGTTTTGTCTTCAGCTCTTCTGCATCTGCCTTGGAAGCACCTTCTTTGATCACCTTCGGAGCGCCGTCTACTACTTCCTTCGCTTCTTTCAGGCCAAGGCCGGTAGCTTCACGAACAACTTTGATAACTTTAACCTTGTTCGGGCCAACTTCGGTCAGTTCTACATCGAACTCGTCCTTCTCTTCTACAGCTTCTGCTGCGCCAGCACCTGCTGCTGCAACTACAACGCCTGCTGCTGCAGATACGCCAAACTCTTCTTCACAAGCCTTTACCAGCTCGTTCAGCTCTAATACAGATAACTCTTTGATAGCTTCGATAAATTCAGCTGTGGTCAATTTTGCCATTTTTATTTTCCTCCTGATTTTAATTTAAATATAATATGGGTATGCTCGTTCCACCAAATTAACGTTTCGCTTTGCTCGCGGCCATTAAGTTTCACGAACGGCATGGGTTAAGTGCTCTATGCCTCTGCTTTCGCTTCTGCGATCTGATTAAGAACACGAGCCAGATTCGTGATCGGCGACTGAATGCTTCCAAGCAGTTTGCCAAGCAATTCTTCTCTGGACGGAACGGTAGCCAGTGCATTCACACCTGCTTCGTCGTAGTATCCGCCTTCCACAACACCGGCGATCATCTTCAATGTCGGGGCTGTCTTGGCATACTTCGCAATAATTCTGGCCGGAGCAGTTGCATCGTCTTTCGAAATAGCGATGGCGTTAGGTCCTTCCAGATGTTTGCACAAAGCCTCACACTCGGTATCCTTGAACGCAAAGTTCATCATTGTATTCTTGTAAACTTTGTAGGTAATGCCAGCTTCTCTCAGTTCTTTACGAAGAGCTGTATCCGCTTCCACATTAATTCCACTGTAAGCAACCAGAATAACTGACTGAGCATCCTTGATATTTGCGGAAATCTCTTCCACAACCGGTTTCTTCAGTTCCACTTTTGCCATGAATGGTGCACCTCCTTATAGATTTGTGTGCCGCCTAGATTGAGGTCAAAAAAATACCCTCTGCGAGACAGAGGGAACCAAAATTCTTTCTTCAGAATTTGTACTCCTCGGCAGGCGTTTTTTCCTTATGCCATACGGCACCTGCTGTCTTCGGCAGTCATCCTGAATACATTACCATAGAATAGCAATACTTGTCAAGTTTAATTTTAAAAGCCGCCCGGGGAGTTCTCACTCACCCGAACGGCTATTTTCTTAGAGTTTGATGGGATTTAGCTTTACGCCAGGTCCCATGGTCGGAGCGATGGTCACGCTTCTCAGGTACTGGCCCTTCAAAGCCGCCGGTTTCGCCTTATTTATAGCTTCAATAAGCGTCTGGAAGTTGTCCGTTAACTGTTCTTCTGTGAAAGAAGCTTTTCCAATTGGCACATGGATAATATTTGTCTTGTCCAATCTGTATTCAATCTTACCGGCTTTGATATCCTGAACCGCTTTCGTCACATCCATGGTAACCGTTCCGGCCTTCGGGTTTGGCATCAGGCCTTTCGGTCCAAGTACACGACCCAGGCGGCCAACAACACCCATCATGTCCGGCGTAGCCACTACTACATCAAAATCCAGCCATCCTTCGTTCTGGATCTTCGGTACCAGTTCTTCAGCGCCAACATACTCAGCGCCTGCAGCCAGTGCTTCATCTGCCTTTGCGTTCTTGGCAAATACAAGCACGCGAACCTTTTTACCGGTTCCATGCGGCAGAACCACCGCGCCACGGATCTGCTGATCAGCGTGACGTCCATCACAGCCTGTTCTGATATGAACTTCGATTGTCTCATCAAATTTCGCCACCGCCGACTTTTTCGCCAGGCCGATAGCTTCATTTACATCATAGAGGGTTGCACGATTGATCGCCTTTGCAGCCTCTGCATATCTCTTACCTTTTTTCATATTAAATAACCTCCTGGTGGTATTTGCGGGAATAACCCTCCCACTTGTTCACGTTTACTATTTTTCATTCTGTTCGCGAACGCGTTCGCACTAACCTCAAGCTGCGCCTAACGGCTTGGTCTTGCTAAGTGCTCTACTCCTCAACAACAATTCCCATACTTCTAGCAGTACCTGCAATCATGCTCATAGCTGCTTCAATGCTGCCCGCGTTCAGATCCGGCATCTTCATCTCAGCGATCTCGCGCACTTTGTCTTTGGAAATCGTAGCTACTTTCGTCTTGTTTGGAACACCGGAACCTGATTTCAGGTTGCAGGCCTTCTTCAACAGAACTGCTGCAGGAGGAGTCTTTGTGATAAAGCTGAAGCTTCTGTCTGCATATACAGTGATAACTACCGGAATGATCAGATCTCCCTTATCTGCCGTTCTTGCATTGAACTCCTTAGTAAACTGAACAATATTCACGCCGTGCTGACCCAGAGCAGGACCAACAGGCGGAGCCGGTGTAGCCTTACCAGCCGGGATCTGTAATTTAATATAACCTGTTACTTTTTTTGCCATTTTAATGACCTCCTTGTGGTAATGTCGGGGGTTTCCCTCCCACTAATTTACGTTACTTTTTGTAAACCCATGCGCTTCGCGTCTGGTGTCATCCGCGTTCCGCTTTGTTTCGGGCTCACATCTTTCTGATTTCCGAAAAACTAATCTCTACCGGTGTTTCACGGCCAAACAGTTCAACATTGATTGTGACACTCTGTTTGTTCTGGTTAATGGACTGGATCACGCCCACCGTATCTTTCCAAACACCGCCGACCACATTTACAGTATCTCCTGTCTGGAATTCCACCTCAATGTTCGCAGACTGGATGCCGAGATTGAACATCTCTGTCTCTGTCAGCGGAACCGGTTTCGATCCCGGACCAACAAAGCCGGTGACGCCTCTGGTATTTCTTACAACATACCAGGTATCATCGTTCATGATCATGTTGAGCAGCACATAACCAGGAAACATCTTTTTCTGAACCGTCTTTCTGACTCCGTTTTTCAGCTCCACCACATCCTGCAGGGGAACACGGACTTCCAGAATCTGATCTTCGAGATGCCTGTTTTCTATTGTCTTTTCAATGTTGGCTTTCACCTTGTTTTCATACCCGGAATAGGTATGAACCACATACCAGCACGCCTCTGCCATACAATCACCCTTGTCCTTTAATGAACTTAGAATTATAAGCTAACCAGGAAATCGATGCCATTCTGAACAATAAAGTCCAGAAGAGCAATGATGATTCCGAGCACAACAGAGACAGCAACAACGGCCGTGGTCTGTTTTACAAGATCCTGCCGGTTCGGCCATATGATCTTTCTGAATTCCGCTTTCAGGCCCTCAGTCCAGCTTTTTTTCGGTGTAACATCTGTGTTTGCCATACTCTTCACTTCCTTTGCCCGAAATCCGATCACTTAGTTTCTTTGTGTACTGTATGTCTCTTGCAGAAACGACAATACTTTTTGGTTTCCATTCTGTCAGGATGAGTTTTCTTATCCTTCGTCATGTTGTAGTTACGCTGTTTACATTCCGTACATGCCAATGTAATTCTAGTACGCACAACTTCCACCTCGCTCTCCTTATTTAGTTTACGCCTGCGGCCCGCTTATAACCGCAGTTTTCAGGCACAAAAAAAAAGCCTGCTTCCATACGCCCGCCCATTGTAACATGGGAATGGGTGGAAAGTCAAGCTTTATTTGTTTTAGCTTAAATTACCGTTTCTTTAAGATTTGTATCGTATCAGTGAAGGAACCCGTCAATTTCAGTTAACTTTTATACAAAATGATCGGCATATTGGTCCCGCAATTTGCATAGATGACTGCCGCGGCTGATTCCGGCAGGTTCACGCAGCCATGGGATCCATAGGTCTGATAGATGTTTCCTCCGAAGGAAGTCCTCCAGGAAGCGTCATGCAGTCCCTGGCCGTCACAAAAAGGCATCCAATACTTCACTTCTACATCCCAGCTGTTGAAACCGCCTCCGCCCTGCCCCACCAGATTAAAAGGACTTGCTTTGTAGGCAATTGCATAGGCTCCCTGCATTGTCTCCCGCTCCTGAGTAGGAGTGCCGGTCACCACATCCGTTTCCAGGATCAGACCGCCGTCCCGGTACATCCAGAGATGCTGCAGGGTCAGATCTACCTCAATGTAATTTCCATTTAGATCATTGTTTCCGTTCCTGCTGTAACCTGCGATCTCATAGATCGGTTCCCGTTCCACAGCAGTGTTTTTCTCCAGATCTTCCAGAAGCTGAGCGTACTCCCCGTCCACATCTACCCGGTAGCCATACTCATTGTTGTCAATTGTGATTCTGGCGCCATAAGTAGTCACAAACGTCCTGGGTTCATAGATGGTGTTATGCCTTGTGGAAAAATCATAAAGGAAATCATAGATAGTCTTTTCATCCAACTCTGCTGTTCCATTTTTGATCTTCAGCCAACCCTCTATTGTCTCCCAGTCTATAGTCTCCTTTTCCGCGCCAAACAGATAGGTGATTTCTGCGTTTGCATAGCGATTGTACACCGCCGCTATTGCATTCAGTTCCTCGGAATCCTTTGTGATTTCCGGCTGTTTGTATATGTACTGAGGTATTTCAATATTCAGGAAGGTTCCGGAGATATCCGGTTCCACATTTGCCACAGCGTCCTTGACGATTTTCTGAAGATCGGCATCTTCAAACTCCGTGCCGTACACTTCCTCTCGGATATAGTATTCGTCTTCCCCCCGCTCAAGCAATGCATTCTGAGTCAGGATTCGGGGAGTTTCCAAATTATCCGAGACGATTACTTTTTTGAATGTATCCTCCTCCAGCTTCACGGGCAGGACAAGCTCATACTTTGTGCCAAATAAGAATTGCCACAGAAAAAAGATTCCCTGATTTTTAACCAGCTCTTCCAGCTCGCTTCGAAGCTGCCCCTCATCCACAGAATATCCCATATCTGCCAGAGTCACCATCATTTCTATCCGTCCGGCTTCCCATAATTTTACAAAAGTACTGTCATCAGCATTGGCAAAAAGTTCGGTGACCTCATCCACGGTCATCCCGGCAATGTCGTATCCGTTCAGTGTAGAACCATGATAAAATTTCCCTTTCATCTGAAAAAGATACAGAACATGAATGGCAATTATTATAATGAAGACAGCTGCAATGCATAATCCCCTTCTGCGGATCTGACTCGCTCTTTGCTCCTGTTTTCGGTTTTTCTGAACAAAACTTTCCGACCTCATCTTGTATCGCCTTCCTTAATCCTTCGATTCCACTACCAACAGTTTTCCGGTCTCAAAATCAATTTCCGCCGCTTCTGCCGTGATCTCATTGCTGACGCCGCGGCTGCCAACGGTTTCCAAAGTAAAATGGTCCACCGGATATTTTACCCCCCGCAGAGTAAGTCCTGTGACAGTTCCCCCATAAGCAAACAGGGAAAGAAATGTTCCCCACTGGTCACTGCGTCTCACAGTAAACTGTCGATCCCGCATATATACCATATTATGGGAATCTACCAGACGACAGTCCGCTCCTCGTTCTAAAGCCAGCGCCAACACCTGCAGGTTGCCAAACAAATGGTCAATTCTGCTGCCGGTACCTCCAAGAATATCAATAGACTCACATCCCAGCTCCAGGGCCTGTTCCACGGCGATCTCCGTGTCCGTCCAATCCTTTTCTGGACGAAAACGGCGGATTACAATGGTTTCACTGCCCTGATACGGCTCCAAAACCGCAGCCGACGCAGAGTCAAAATCCCCTACGATGTGACTGGGCAAAATATCATGGCGCTGCAGAAACAGCAATCCCCCATCCGCTGCTATGATATGATCATACCTCTTATTTTTTAAAAATCTAAGGGCAAAATCTTCCTCGATCCTGCCCCCGCTGACAATCACTGCTGTCATATTACTATTCCTTCTCATATTCACTCATGATCTTCAGATACTTTTCAACGTTGCCCGCAATATCTCCGCCAAATACAGCGGAACCCGCAACACAGACGTTCGCTCCAGCCTCCAGCGCCAAACGAATTGTGGCGTCATTGATGCCGCCGTCTACCTCGATATCTGTAGTAAGCCCTCTCTGATTTAACTGCTTTCTGAGCCGGGCAATCTTGTCTGTCATCTCAGAAATATACTTCTGTCCCCCGAATCCGGGATTTACTGTCATCAAAAGAATCATATCTATTTTATCGTACAAATAATCCAGTACAGTAAGCGGCGTAGCAGGACAAAGGGCCAGACCGGCTTTTGCGCCTTTGCTTCGAATGTAAGTCAGGGTGCGGTCCAGATGACGGCAAGCCTCCGCATGGATCGTGATGATATCCGCGCCGCAGCTTACAAATGCATCAATGTAACGTTCCGGATCCTGGATCATCAAATGTACATCAAACACCCGCTTCGTCGCGCTGCGGATAGAAGAGATTACCGGCATTCCAAAGGAAATACTTGGAACAAAGATCCCATCCATCACATCAATATGAATATATTGCGCTCCGGCCGCGTCAGCCTCATGGATATTGGAAGCCAGATTTTTAAAGTCTGCCGATAAAATAGACGGGGCTAAAATGTTCATGCTCAGTACCTCCTGACATTTTTCAATTCTTCCGCAAGCAGCAGATAATTATCGTAACGCGAAGAGTGGATCTTCCCATCTGCCAGTGCCTTCTTTACTGCGCAGTCCGGCTCGCTGATATGCATACATCCTTGAAACCGGCAGTCATTTTCGTAAGGCTCAAATTCAGGGAAATAATCTTTCAGTTCCTCCCTCAGAAGATTTTGCAGATAAAGAGAACTGAACCCCGGTGTGTCAAGAAAATAAGTATCCCTCCAGATCCAGATCAGTTCTGTATGGCGGGTAGTGTGTTTTCCCCGGTCAATTTTTTGGCTGACTTCCCCCACTTCCATAGCAGCTTTTGGCTGAAGATAGTTTGTCAGGGAGGACTTGCCCACACCGGACGGACCGGCCACTACCGTAGTTTTGCCCTCCAGCAGTTTCTTTAGCTCTTCCAGTCCGGACCGCTCCAGCACACTGGCAAACAGTACGCCGCAGCCGCAATTCTCATATATCTTTGCCAGACGGGATAATTCTTCTCCGTTCACCAGATCCGCCTTGTTAAAGCAGATCTGCACTGGCACGCTCTTCTGCTGCATACTGATGAGAAACCGATCTAACAGATTTAAATTGGGTTTTGGACTGGACGCGGCAAACACCACCAGCGCCTGATCCACGTTGGCGACTGCCGGACGGATCAGTTCATTTTTTCTTGGCAGGAGCTCGTCTACATTTCCAAGTTTCTTTTCTTTATCCAGAACGGATATCTCCACATTGTCGCCCACCAGCGGTTTACGGTGATCCTTCCGGAAAATTCCCTTGGCCCTACACTCATATACACCGACAGTTTCGACATGCACATAGTAGAAACCACCTATTCCTTTTACAATCTTTCCCTGCATCAATCCACCTGACTAAATATAATGCCTTCATAGCTGGTCGTGGAAGTCACAGTCCAGGTCTGTGGATCCAGCGTGTAAACATAAGCCGTTCCGTCCGTCACACCTGCCTGCCCTTCCACATTCAAAAGGAATGGGAACGTTGTTGTTCCTTCGAAAATCGGAGTTGTCACTCCATTCTGCACCAATTCAATGCGCACCGGCTCTCCATTATACCCGCTGGGCATCTGGAGCTGTGCATTGCACATCCATCTTCCCTCCGGGTTGATGACCACTTCCGGATCCGGGGAACCCGCACTCACGGTAATAGTTACTGTAGTTCCCGTCTGCACATAGGTACCTGCAGAAACATCCTGCGCGATAACAATTCCTTTCTGCACATCTGAACTGGTAATCTCCGTAATATATACATAAAGTCCCAGATTATTCAGCGTTGTACTGGCGTCATCCACGTAGTGTCCAACCACCTCCGGCACTGGCACCAGCGAAGTCTCCGTACCCTGACTGACGTAGATGGTAACTGTATCGCCCACTTTTACTGCAGAGCCCGCCCCCGGGTTCGTCGTGATAATATTACCTTCATTCACCGTATCGCTGTATCTGCTGTTGTCCACAAACACATTCAGTCCCATGCTTGTGAGGGCTTTTTCAGCCTCTTCTTTGGATACATTGGTCAGGCTCGGCACTTTGAGCGTCTCTGACGAGCCGGAACTGATGACGTATCCTACAGTGGTATTCTTTTCCACCAAAGTACCTGCTTCCACTGTCTGACTCATTATCTGCCCTTTTGCGTATTCATTAGAAGGACTCTCCCCCTGATACTTATATCCCAGGCTGCTGTCCCTTAGTATCTTCTGAGCTTCCGCTTCTGTTTTTCCCAGCAGATCCGGCACCTTCACCATACTGTCACTGCTGGTCTGCTGCAGATTTGATTCCGCCTGGGTATTCTCCGACTGACTCGTGTTCCCGAACTTAAGCAATCCCAGGGATTTCGCCAGAAACGCCAGTATGATACAGCCAATGATCACTGCAGCTACAATACTGACCACCGTGATGATACGCTCTGTCCCGGAGTCTGTTTCCTCATCGTCAGACTCAAGTTTTCGATAACCGTCCCAATACTTTTTTCGCGTTTCGAATGCCTCCGGTTCATGATCAAACTCCGGCACGGGATCCTCCCCGGGATAATTCATCCGTTCCTGATAGGCTCCGGAGTAGGAATTGTAATTCGGATCCGAATAGCCGCCATAATTTCCCGGATTACTGTTTTGATTCAGATAACTGCCCTGATTGTATTTCAGTTCCTGATAACCACTGTTCTGATAATAATTTCCGCCATACGGATAGCTTCGCTTGTCTCCGGTCACATTGCCGGTATCCGAAAAATCTTCCGCGGCCCCCGTGTTCATAGTTTCATCATACACCGGCATGGAACCGTTCTTAATCTGATTGATCTCCTCCTTGGAAAACAGCACTGTGTGAGCCTTGTTATCCAGCTTGGAAATGCTAACAAAATTTCCCTCCGGATTTACAAGGGATTCTTTCAGATCCCGAATCAATTCCGTCATGTTATTATATCGGCGATCCGGACTTTTCTGGGTACATTTTAAAATGATCTGTTCCGTGCTGAACGGAATCTCCGGTACCAGTTTTCGGGGCGACGGGATTTCCTCCTGCAGATGTTTTAATGCAACGGCCACTGTGTTTTCTCCGTCAAAGGGCACCCGACCTGTGATCATCTCATACATGGTAATACCCATGGAATAGATATCACTTTTGGCATCGCTGTAACCGCCGCGGCTCTGTTCCGGGGAGCTGTAATGCACCGACCCCATAGCGCTGGAATTAATAGTATTGGAAGAAACCGCTCTGGCAATGCCAAAATCCGCTACTTTCGCTTTCCCATCCATGGAAATAATGATATTCTGCGGTTTCACATCACGATGAATAATGCCATTATTGTGAGCCACTTCGAGACCGGACGCCACCTGGAGTGCAATGCTGGTAGCCTCCCGCATCGGAAGTTTACCCTTTTTACTGATGTAGGCTTTCAGAGTAATTCCTTCCACCAGTTCCATAACAATGAAATTGATGCCATTCTCTTCTCCCACATCGTAGACATTTACGATATTGGCGTGAGCCAGACCGGCCGCTGCCTGAGCTTCCACCCGAAACTTTGAGATAAATACCCTATCATCTTTAAACTCCGGTTTTAATACCTTAATCGCGACAAAGCGATTCAATTTATGGTCTTTTGCCCTGTAAACATCCGCCATTCCCCCGGAACCGATGCGGCTAATGATTTCATATCTGTTTTGAAGAAATGTTCCTGCTTTTAACATATGTTATACCCCGCTCACTGTGGGTTCTGCCAGAACCACTGAAATATTATCCTTGCCGCCGTTTCGGTTCGCCAGTACCACTAACCTGTGAGCTGCCCTCTCCAGAGATGTTTCTCTTTTTACCATTTCAAAAATATCTTCATCTTCAACCATGTTCGTCAATCCATCCGAACAAAGTAAAAATCTGTCCCCTTCATAAAGGGCTATATCAAAAAAGTCGATCCTGAGTCTGCTTTTCACTCCCACCGCCCTGGTAATCACGTTTTTTTCGGGATGGTTTCTGGCTTCCTCTCTGCCAATCTGTCCGCTGCGGACCATCTCTTCCACCAGTGAGTGATCTTTGGTAATCTGTTCGATGCTGCTGCCGTCCAGCAGATACAGCCTGCTGTCTCCCACATTTGCCACGTAGAGACAATCATCCTGCACTGTGGCCGCCACCACCGTGGTTCCCATTCCTTCCAGCTGCTTGTCCTCCATCGCCCGCTCCAGCACTTTCCGATTAGCAGCCTCAATGGCTTCTTCCAAAAGAGGGATGGGCCTTGTCTCACTGGCTCCTTCAATGTAGTCCACCATAACCTCCACCGTATAGCGGGAAGCCAGATCGCCGGCATTGTGTCCACCCATACCGTCAGCCACTATGTAAAGATTGGAGAGATTCCCCACCGGCTGATCGGATGCATACACAAAATCCTGATTCATATTCCGTTTTACACCGACATCTGTCAAACAATACGATCTCATACCTTTTCCTTCATATACCGTCTTCGAAGCTGTCCGCAGGCACCGTCTATGTCCCTGCCCATTTCTCTTCTAATAGTAACATTTATTCCGTTTTTTTCAAGTTTATTTTTAAACGCCTGCACCACCGACCGTTCCGGCTGTACGTACTCTCTCTCTTTTACCGGGTTCACAGGGATGAGATTAATATGGCAATTCAAGTCCTGTACCAGCCCGGAAAGTTCCCTTGCGTCCTCCTCAGTATCGTTCACTCCCCCCACCAGGCTATACTCGAAAGTAAGGCGCCGACCGGTCTTGTTAAAATAATCACGGCAGGCATCCAGTACGTCCGCCAATGCATATTTATTCGCAACAGGCATCAGCCCTTTCCGCTTCTCTTGATTTGATGCATGCAGCGAGAGCGCCAGCGTGATCTGAAGATCCTCCCCGGCCAGTCTGCGGATGTTCGGCATAAGGCCGCAGGTGCTGACAGTAATATTCCTCTGGCTGATATTCAGTCCGTGTTCATCGCTTAACATCCGAATAAATTTCACCAGATTATCATAATTGTCCAAGGGCTCTCCAGTACCCATCACCACCAGATTGGACACTCTCTCCCCGGATAATCTCTGGATGCGGTAGACCTGTTCCAGCATCTCCGCACAGGTCAGGTTTCTGGTCAATCCCCCGATGGTGGACGCACAGAAGCGGCATCCCATACGGCATCCTACCTGTGAGGAAATGCATACTGAGTTCCCATGTTTATATTTCATCAGCACACTCTCGATGACATTACCGTCCTCCAGTTCAAACAGATATTTTTGAGTACCATCCAAAGCAGAGGTTAATATCTGTACTGGTTTTAATACAGTAAAAATAGTATCTTCCTCCAGAGCAGCCCGGAATGTTTTAGAAAGATTGCTCATTTCATCGTAGCTCTCCGCCAGCTTCTCATGCATCCACTGGTACAGCTGTTTCGCGCGAAACGGTTTCTCTCCAAGCCCCGCCACATATGCCTGAAGCTCCTGATAACCCAGTGATTTAATATCGACTTTTGCCATGTTCCGCTCCATATTCTGCTCTCTTCCTGATCATTTTGAGATTTCTAAGGAAACGCTGATTTAATCATCTTTTTCTTAAGAAAACGCTTTAATCAACGTTGCTCTTATTTCCATCTTCCAGGCGTTTCAGCCTGGCAATAAAGAATCCGTCTGACTGATGAACACCCGGAAGCAATTGTATGTAACCGCCCTTTGTAGTCTTCCCCTTTAATTCGTCGCAGATATAAGAATCAATGCCCTCCAGGCGGAACGGGTAGTTTTCCAGGAACCATTTCACATTTAACTGATTCTCATCTGCTCCGATGGTGCAGGTGCTATAGATCAGCACCCCGCCGGGTTTCACATAATTCTGTACCGTATGCAGGATTTTTCTCTGCAGTCGCACCAATTCCATCTGACGGGCTTCCGTCATCTTGTATTTGATGTCTTGCTTCTTTCCGATCACGCCAAGACCGGAACAAGGTACATCCGCCAGCACAATGTCTGCTTTCTGAAAAGATTCTTCATCGAATACCGTAGCGTCCATCTGCTTGGCGCAGATATTGATAGCTCCGGTGCGTTCAATATTCTCCTGCATCAGTCCCACTTTATATTCCGACACATCCCGGGCCTCCACATAGCCGCTTCCCTTCAACTTATCGGACAGATGCAGACTCTTCCCGCCCGGCGCTGCGCAGACATCAATGCAATAATCCCCCCAGTTGGGGGCGGCAATTTCCGCCACCAGCATTGAGCTGATATCCTGGACCTGAATCCACCCTTTTTTAAATGCGCTCACCGCCTGCATATAATTGTAATCGGAAATTTCCAGAGCATAATCCAGATAGGAATGCTGTTTGACCGTGATGTTCTGACTTTGCAGTTCCCGAATGATTTCTTCCTTTGATATCTTATCCAGATTACACCGTACCACAGTGCCCTTCTCCTCATGGAAGCTGCGGCAGATTGCCTCCACCGTAGTGAAGTCAAATTGTGCCAGCCACTTCCGGATCATCCAGTCCGGCACAGAGTACATCACCGAGAGGTATCGCTCCGGTTCCTGCTCCGCCTTCGGATAGACAACACAATTCAAATTTCTCGCCGTATTTCGCAGAACACCGTTCACGAAACCTTTCAGGTTATAGAACCCCCGCTTTTGCGCAATTTTTACCGCCTCGTTGCACACCGCGGAGTCAGGAACGCTGTCCATATATTTCAATTGATAGACCGACATCCTCAGAAGATTACGGATGAGAGGCTTCATATTGTAGACAGGTACCTTTGAAAAACATTCAATGATGTAATCCAGCTGCAGGATATACTCCAGAGTCCCCTCTGACACTCTGGAGATAAAGGCGCGGTCTCTCTTTTCCAGATACTGATATTTTTCCAGCACGCTGCGGATCACGATATGGCTGTACGCCTCTTCCTCCGTGATCTCCATTAGAATGCCGAGAACAATCTCCCTGATATTTACCGAACTAGTCACGGTCTCTCCCCCTTGCCAGGATAATCAAACGTAAAAGCTGCAGAAGGGATGAAGCCAGCGCTGCCACATAGGTCATGGCCGCTGCCCACAGTACCTTACGCCCGCCCGCCAGCTCATTCTCCGGAATGATCCGGTTCTGTTCCAGAATTTTCAGCGCCCGGGAAGAAGCGTTGAACTCTACCGGCAGAGTAATCAGCTGAAACAATACTGCCAACACAAACAGCACGATGCCTCCGATCAGCAAAGGCCGCAGAGAGAAGATCAATCCTGCAATAAAGATTGGCCAGGATAACTGAGAACCAATGTTGGCCGCCGGTACCAAAGTGCTTCGAAGCACCAGGGGACCATACTGCTGCTGATCCTGGACGGCATGTCCGCACTCATGAGCTGCCACGCAGATCGCTGCCACAGAATTTGAGCTATAGGTACTGTCTGAAAGTCTGAGGATCTTGCTCCTGGGATCATAATGGTCCGTTAATTCCCCGGAGATGTGTTCGATAGCTACATTGTAAATGCCGCAGCAGTGCAGTACCTGCTCCGCTGCCATCGCTCCTGTGAGGCCGGTAACGCTTCTCACCTTGGCGTACTTATTAAACGTGCCTTTCACTCTGGCAGATGCGATCAGAGTCAGTACCAGGCCCAAGATCGCCAGCAGATACGTCGGGTCGAATCCCCAGCCATAGCCCCGGCCATATCCGCTATAATATCCGTTAACTGCCGATAACAAATTCATCGATTGTCGCTCCTTTCTTGGATCTTAACCTAATTTTTCACCTTCAATCAGGGAATAGCCCCGCAGAAAAGCGTCCGTTTCCATGCGTTTCTTTCCCTCCATCTGGAGTTCTTTTATAGATAAAAGACCGTTTCCGGTCTGCACCTTCAGGGTTTTCTTTGTAACTTCCACTATTGTGCCAGGCAATGCGCGATCGGCTGTTCCAGTCACGTCCACAGCCTCTTCCACATCCGCTGCCCAGATTTTCAATGTTTTCCCCTGGTAAGCCGTATATGCGCTGGGCCAGGGGTTCAGCCCGCGAATCAGACACTCAATAGACACGGCGTCTTTTTTCCATTCTATACGTCCCATCTCTTTTTTCAGCATTGCCGCATAGGGCGTGGGACTATCCTTTGGCTGTTTTTCAAACTGGGCTGTACCGTTTTCCAGAGCCTCCAGTGTCCTGATCAGCAGTTTCGCTCCGGTCTGGCTCAGCTTATCAAAAAGGCTGCCTCCGGTTTCCTTAGGCGCAAGAGGAATTTTTTCCTGCAAGATCATATCTCCGGTGTCCAGACCGGCATCCATACGCATGGTGGTCACACCGCTCTCTTTTTCCCCGTTAATCACCGCCCATTGGATGGGCGCCGCTCCGCGGTAATCAGGAAGCAGGGAGGCGTGTACATTGATGCAGCCATATCTTGGCAGTTTCAGGATCTCCTCCGGGATGATCTGCCCGAATGCCACCACCACGATCACATCCGGCTGGTAGGATTTCAATAATTCCAGGTTTTGCGTTTCCCTGATACGATTTGGCTGATGCACAGGAATCCCTGCTTCCAAAGCGACTTCTTTTACCGGAGTCATCTGCATCGCTTTTCCCCGGCCTTTTGGCTTATCCGGCTGAGTGAACACGGCCTTCACTGTATATTTAGAATCAAGCAGTGCTTTCAACGTGCCTACCGCAAAATCCGGCGTCCCCATAAATATTACATTTTTCATACTGTTTCCTCTTCTTCGTAGGGTTCTTCCTCTGCCTCGGCTTCCACTTCGTACAGATTTCCCTCTACCTTGCTCACATACATGATACCCTCCAGATGGTCGCATTCATGACAGATCGCTCTGGCCAACAACTCCGTCCCTTCCAGTTCGTACTCTTCCATGTTTTCGTCAAAAGCTCTCACCTTGACATAATTCGGGCGCGTGACATTTCCTGCCTGCCCCGGCAGACTCAGACACCCCTCCGATCCGGTCTGGGTCCCCTGGGTTTCCAAAATCACCGGGTTTACCATCACGATGGGGCCTTCCCCAACATCGATGACTACGATTCTTCTCAAAACACCTACCTGAGGTGCCGCAAGCCCCACACCCTCCGCATCATACATGGTATCCAGCATATCCTGAATCAATTCCTTCATCCTGGGCGTCATCTCTGTGACCTCCCGGCACTTCTTCTCTAACACCTTATCTCCCATGATCCTGATCTGTCTCAAAGCCATTTCTTGTCCTCCTAATTCACTTCAAACTGTATCTTCACCGTCTGAAATCCTTCATTGATCGCTACATATTGTTCTATTTTATTTTTAACCGCGATCAGCACCTGAAGATCCTCATGTTTCAGGTAGATCACCTTGCGGTATGTGTCCTGTATTTTTGAAATCATCTCATCTGCCGGTCCAAGAACCGCGATCTGGTTATTTCTATCCAACCTGAAAATAAATTTTTTCAGGTAATCACAGGCAATAGTCAGCAGCTGCTGCTGTTCGCAGGAACAATGGATCGCGATCAGGTTCCCTGCCGGCGGATAATCTGCCATGGCACGGTAAGCGATCTCCTGCTCATAAAATCCCGTATAATCCTGAGCTGCCGCTGCCTGTATGCTGTAGTGCTGCGGATCGTAGGTCTGTATCACTACTTTGCCCATTTTTTTTGCTCTGCCGGCCCGGCCAGCCGCCTGAGTCAATAATTGAAAGGTGCGTTCTGCTGAACGGTAATCTGGAATGTACAAAGACAGATCCGCCGCCAGAATACCTACCAGCGTCACATCCGGGAAATCGTGCCCTTTAACGATCATCTGTGTGCCGATCAGAATATCGGCCTCGTGGTTCGCAAAGGCAGAGAGGATTGCAGCATGCCCCGCTTTCTCCCTCGTAGTGTCCATGTCCATGCGCAGGATACGGGCGCCCGGAAATTCCTTTTTTACTTCTTCCTCGATCTGCTGCGTCCCCGCCTTGAAGCTGCGGATAAATCCGGAGCCACAGACAGGGCATTTTTTCACGATTGGTTCTTCGTAGCCGCAATAATGGCAGATCAATTTTCCCCCTTTGTGAAGCGCCAGGGATACATCGCAGTGAGGGCATTTGAGCACATGTCCACAGGCACGGCAGGAGACAAAGCCCGCATAGCCTCTGCGGTTTAAAAACAGCATCATTTGATCCCCGCCAGCCAGACATTCTTCCATCTTCCTGTGAAGTTCTCTGCTTAATATGGAACGGTTTCCCTCCCGAAGTTCTTGTCTCAGGTCTACCACAGATACCTGAGGCAGAGCCGCCATTCCAGCCCGCTGCTTTAACGTAAACAGCCGGAACTGCCCATTTTGCGCTCCGTAATATGCCTCCAGAGAGGGTGTGGCAGAGCCAAGCACCACTTTCGCACCCTCCATCTTTCCCCGCTGCAGAGCTGCTTCCCTGGCATGATAACGGGGAACCGTCTCACTCTGATAAGCCGGTTCATGCTCTTCGTCGATCACGATCACTCCCAAATTCGGGAACGGCGTAAATAATGCCGACCGGGGTCCGATCATAACATCCAGTTCTCCCTGTCTGGCCCGTTCAAACTGATCATACCTCTCACCCGCCGATAGTCTGGAATTGATTACAGAAACCCGGTCGCCGAACCGGTGATAAAAACGGATCACCGTCTGGTAGGTAAGCGCAATCTCGGGAATCAGCACAATGGCCTGCTGTCCTCTGCTCACAGCATGGGCGATCAATTCCATGTACACCTCGGTCTTTCCGCTGCCCGTCACCCCGTGGATCAGATAGCGGCCATTCGGTTTTTCCTCCCACTCCCGGATTATTTCATCCGTGATCCGTCGCTGTTCCTCATTCAGACACACTGCATAGTTTTCTGTGACAGAAACGGAAACAGGGTTACGATATATTTTTTCGCTTTTTAAAGTTACTATTCCTTGCTGTTCCAACGCTTTTACCACGCCGGAAGCCACATTCAGTTTCTCTGTCACCAACTCGTAGGGTATCGCCTGTTCCTCTATGAGAGCTTCCAGAAGTCTCGCGCGGGCAGTTTGATGTTTTTTCTGAAAAAATTTCAGTTTTTCCTGCGCCTCCGGTTTATCCAGTATCAGATAAACCGTCTTCTTATCCTTGCCCCGCACTTTCCTTTTCACAGGAAGCACTACCTTCAGAGCCTGTATCATAGTAGAACCATACCGGTTCCGGATCCAGGCCGCCAGCCCGATCAGCCGGGATTCTGCTCCTACCCCATCTGTTACGATGCTGGCAATCTCCTTGATTTTTTCCGGATCATAATCTGTATGCCCGGAAATGGCGGTCACATAGCCTCTGATCTTACGGTTCCCCGCTCCGAACGGAATTTCCACCACCATGCCGGGTTCCAGCGCATCCTGCATTTTGTCCGGTACCCGGTACTGAAAGACCCGATCCAGCTTTTCGCTGGTGATATCCACAATCACATCTGCATAACAATCCTGCATTTACTGTCCCTTACCTCGTATTCTCCGGGAATATGGCACCTCACTGGTTCTGTGAGTCTTCCTCCAAAATTTCCCGGATCAACACCCGTTCGTCCATAGGATATTTCTTTCCTTCGATTTCCTGATAATCCTCATGACCCTTGCCCGCCAGGACAATAATGTCCCCCGGTTCACCATTATGGATCGCATAGGCTATGGCTTCTTTGCGATCCGTAATACGCACATACTTTCCATCTGTTTTCTCAATGCCGATGACAATATCATCAATGATATCTTCCGGCTTTTCGTAACGCGGATTATCCGAAGTAATGATGGTCAGATCCGCCAGCTTTCCTGAAACCTCGCCCATCTCATAGCGGCGCAGCTTCGAGCGGTTTCCGCCGCAGCCAAACAGGCACACCAGCCGATGAGGATGGTACTCTTTCAGCGTGGTAAGAAGACTTTCCAGAGCCATGGCATTGTGGGCATAGTCGATCATCAGCGTAAATTTGTCGGAGACTTTCACCATCTCGATGCGTCCTTTCACCTTGGCATCCTTCAGCGCTTTCTTAATATTTTCCTCCGACACTTTAAAATGCCTGCAGATGGCAATGGCCGTCAGGGAATTGTAGACACTGAACTTTCCGGGGATATCGATCTCAACATCAAAATCCATTATACCCTGCAGCGTATAAGCCACGCCGAGGTAACCAGGCTTCGTCACCAGATGCGTATTCACAGCCCGCAGATCCGCCCCCTCGCTAAACCCAAAGGTTTCCACCAAGCAGGTATGCCCCTGCAGGATCTTATCCAGATGAGGATCATCCGCATTGACAATTCCTACTTTACACTGATGGAACAGTCTGCTCTTGCATTCGATATAGTCTTCAAAACTGCTATGTTCCGCCGGCCCGATATGATCCGGCTCAATATTGGTAAAGATGCCGATCTCAAACAAGAAACCAGCGGTGCGGTGAAGCATCAAGCCCTGGGAAGAAACCTCCATCACCGCCACCGTGCACCCCGCCTCCAGCATACGGCGGAAATACTTCTGTATCGTGATGGATTCCGGTGTTGTATTGGCCGCCGGGATCACCTCATCCCCGATAATGGCCTCGATCGTGCCGATCAGTCCCACCTTATAGCCTGCGGACTCCAGAATAGATTTCACCATATAAGTAGTGGTAGTCTTTCCTTTTGTACCGGTTATACCAATGACTTTCAGTTTTTCCGCCGGATGATCATACCAGGCTGCCGCTATCAATGCCATAGCCATTCTGGTATCCCGCACCCGGATCACCGTTACTTCGGAAGGTACTTCTACCGTTTCTTCCACCACCAGCACTCCGGCGCCTTTTGCCGCTACCTCAGAGGCATACTTATGTCCGTCCGTCACTGCGCCCCGAATACAGAAAAACAGGGCTCCCTCCGTAACCTTTCTTGAATCATTGGCAATGTCCGTCACTTCCACATCAACAGTTCCCTGAAGCAGAGTGTAAGTGACACGTTCCAGCAATTTTGATAATTTCATGGTTGTAATAACCTCCTGGGAATACTTTTCCATTCAATTATTATATCATGGCCTTGGGCCATAATAGCCTCCGGCCGGATGCGCACGCCCGCAATCGGTACTTGCGTCCGGCGCTGATATAATTCGCATTGCATGCTCATTATATCATGTCCTCTGGACATG
>CACYXH010000021.1:31654-32908 GCA_902778245.1 uncultured Lachnospiraceae bacterium
GTCCTCTGGACATGATAGCCTCCGGCCGGATGCGCACGCCCGCAATCGGTACTTGCGTCCGGCGCTGATATAATTCGCATTGCATGCTCATTATATCATTAGCTCAGTGGCACTACAAGGAAATATTTTCTTAACAAAAGAGAGGGCCGTTTGCAACGGCCCTCTTTTTAATAAGTAAATAGCTGTACCCAGTATTTCACGCCTCTGGCATCCTGATAGTATCCAACGCCAATATTCTTATAATTCTTGTTCATGATGTTTGCACGATGTCCGGAACTGTTCATCCAGCCATCCATCACTTCCTCTGCACTTCTCTGCCCGTAGGCGATATTCTCACCGCAGCCCATGTAGGATATACCATTCTCCTTCAGTACCGTGTAAAAGCTGCTTCCGTTTGGTCTGGTGTGAGCGAACTGCTGAACTATCTCTCTGGCTCTGATATTCGCCGCTGCTGTAATCTGTGCGTCCAGCTGCACCGCGGGGAGCCCCTCTTTCGCGCGCTCTGCATTCACCAATTTCACAATCTGCTCCGCGTAGGAAAGCGCCGCCGCATCTGTCTTTGGTTCCTGCACCACCGGCGCTTCTGTTTGCGGTGCTTCCATCTGAGGCGCTTCCGTTTCCGGTGCCTCCGTCTCGGGTGCCTCTGTCTCCGGTGTTTCCGTCTGTGGTGCCTCTGTCTCCGGCACTTCCGTCTGGGGCGCCTCTGTCTCCTGAGCCTGTGTCTCCGGCGCTTCTGTCTCCGGTGCTTCTGTCCCCGGCGCTTCTGTCTCCGGTGCTTCTGTCTCCGGCGCTTCTGTCTCCGGTGCTTCCGTTTCCGGCACCGTACATTCCGGTGTGGTCGGGCAGTAGTTTCCAATATTGCCAATGATTCCATCCAACTGATTCATAATCTGCTGCAGACACTCATCGTCTTCTCCGCTTAATACCTGATAGCCGCCCCCCGGACAGACCTGAACGACCTTTACCTGGGCTGCGTAGGAGGCCACCGGCGAGGCTCCCACTACTGCTGCCGACAACAATGACATTGATAACAGTACTTTCTTCTTCATAGTTCCCTCCTTGATATGATTGGTTTTTCTTACTACAATGAAAATACTAACATATCAAAGAGTGAAGTTCTACAAGTAATATTTTCTAACAGGTTGTCTCAAATAATATGATGTAAGGGTCAAAAGCCCACTTTGCGGAGCTTGCTCCGGCAAATGTGGGGTTGGGACCCACTAAACATGAGCAAGTAGCCACGTTAGTGGCGGA
>CACYXH010000022.1 GCA_902778245.1 uncultured Lachnospiraceae bacterium
ATCAAACAGCACATACAGAGAGACAGTATGTAGTAAATGGCGAATTAAATCTGCGGTAAAGGTGCCGTAGGTGGGAACTATAATTCGACGCCTGACAACCATTTAAATTTTGGCGTAAGGAATGTCATGGAAATGGGTGTATAGAAAATGTAGAGAAATTTCAGTGGGGAATTGATGGTAATTTCTACAAAGATAAAGAATTAGTTAATTGCGAATTGCGTGGAAGGCAAAAATTGCTTCCTTGCCAGCAATATAAATTGATGTTATTGAAGAAAAACATTATTTTCCAGAATGAAGTTGCCTCCTTTGCATATAGTCTATTGAAAGAGTATCCAATTATAGCAACCGCGATAGTGGAACGGTTTCCCGTAATTATTATCGACGAAGCTCAGGATACATCTGATGAACAGATGGCGGTGTTTGATTTATTAACTGATGCAGGAATTCAGTCAATATTCTTGGTAGGAGATCCGGATCAGGCAATATATGAATGGAGAAATGCAAATCCTGAGTGCTTTAAAAAGAAAATGGAATTGGACACATGGAAATTGATTGAGCTAACTGGAAATTTTCGGAGTTCACAAAATATATGTAATGCTACTGCGGCTTTTTCTGCTACTTTACAGGGAAATAGCGTGAATAGGGCATTGGGGATATACAAAAACGAGGTAGAAAAACCGGTATTACTTTTAACGAATAATAATACTGAAGATGACATAATAGGTTATTTTTTAGAAAAATGTAGAGACATGGGAATTACTATTAATGCCGATAATGTTGCGGTACTCACAAGAGGACGAATCTATTCGGATACGAATGTAACAGGCTTGTGGAAAAGTAAAGAAATAGAATTATTCGCGAAAGCAGCTTATGAATGGACTTATGGATCACGAAGGAAAGCTTATGGTGATATGTCAAAAGCATCTTTTAAAGTGATCATTGGCGAAGAAGTAGAAGATCATTTGATGAGACAGCGGATAGGAGAATATACAGACGAGGAGAAGTGGAAAAATTTCGTTGTGGAAGTTTTCTCACTTTTACCGGATGTTAATATGGGGGTTGCAGATTGGGTGAATGAATTTGCGAATATGTACTGTGGAGTATTAGAAGAGTATGGATTTCAATTTCTGCCCGGAAGATCAAGTAAAGACATTTTTAAGATAAAAACTAGAGATGGCAAGAGTCCTAATTTTAAAAAAATACCATTAAAAAATTATTTTGAGAAGAAGGCAGAGGGGGATTATACACGTTCGTCTATCCATGGAGTCAAGGGTGAAACATATGATGCGGTACTAATTTATATAAAGAGTAAAACAGGAAAAACACTTACTCCAAAATTTTTGATGGAAGGGGATTTGGAAGATGAATTAATGCGTATTGCTTATGTTGCAATGACAAGACCAAGGCGTTTATTGATGATCGCGATGCCGGAAAATAAAAAATTGAAAAAATATACGAGATTTCCTGTAGATAAATGGGATTATATACATATATAAATAAAATGTTAAGAGTACCTTGCATTTGATGCGGAATCAGATGCAAGGTACTAATGAGGGGGTAGTATATAGAAGAATAAAGAGAGTGAAAATTACGATTGTGTTATCCATTTTCCATTCCGGCTAAATCCGATAAACTCTGCGATGCCGGCCTCTTTCATTCGTGTGAGTTCTTTTTTTACCGCATACATGGATGCCCCTGTTTGACGAGCTATTTCTTTTCTGGTAATATGCTCGTCATTGCGGATTAGAGAAAGAATTTTATTTTCCAATGATTCATTTTCAAATGATTCTAAATTCGGGGCCGATGGGGTCGAACTTGGGGCCGATGGGGTCGAATTTGGGGTCGATGGAGCCGAATTTGAGGTCGATGGGGTCGAACTTGGGGTTGATGGGTCCGATTCAACTTCATCCTCTTGCTTTATGAACATTGTCAAGGTCACTTGATTTAAAAGCGTATCCTCAGAAAGTTCCGGTTCTGGCCATCCTTCTGTAGCCCATGCAGCAAGAATAGCAGGGAACCCGGATCCGGCATTGTCGCCAAAGCCGACAAATCTCAACATGGTCTGCATTCTTGGATTCCGTGGCTTGGAGTTACCACCTTTGTAAATTTCGAATTTGGGCAATTTTAGGATACCTGGATTTGTAAAGGTAAAGCCATCTGCCTTTTTGATTACTTTTAAGGTTCCTTCAGTCTGATAATCTGAATGAATAATCAGATTTACCAGTGCCTCCCTGACCGCTTTATGCTGCGGGGTATCGTCAATTCGCTGAATCCCTTCCAACTTGAACGGTTTCTTCAAATCTGCCGTGAGTTTCGGAGTGACTTTTTGGAAGAAGTTGAAGAGATTGTTTTCCCATGTACCATCGTATGTGATGCGGTCATTCCAACGGACATCGGGAGTAACATGGACTTCTTCGCGGTAATCCATGAAAATCTGGTCAAATTCATCGCGTATAGGAAGGCCTTTTCCGAACATGAGAAGTCCTGCCATCGTCAGACCTTCAATATTCTTACGACGGTCACGACGATAACCGCCAAGCTGCTCCAGAAACTCCTGATCGTTTAGATCATTCCATATATGTTCCGGCTGGATGGTACGGAATAAGCGGCGGTAGCGTTTTAATGTATCGGCGTCAATATCATCCATCGTGTAGTATTCCATAATCAGGCTATCATTACCATCTGGATTCTGGTCACGGTACATTGCACGAATCTCTGCTTCGGAACAATGATAGTCGCCCTCATGATTTCGTTTAAAGCTACCCTTGAAGGGATTCTCGCCAGTATAAACAGGTCGAAGCGTATAGCTTGCCCTCGGAACCTCAATGACAACGATAGTAGTACCTTCAAAGTCAAGAGGATACACATCTTCATCTACCAGAAGGTTTACATTAACCTTGTTTCCATTAATCGTGTTCCAAAAGTCCGTGATGATTTTATTTGAATCGTATACGCCGGTTATCGTAAAATGCTTTTCAGGATCAGGCTCTTTTAGATTTTCGTGGATACCAAGCAGAATCATTCCACCATTTGTATTGGCAAAGGCAGAATACGTCTCAAAGATTGATTTCGGAACCTGTGATTCCGCCTCTTTACATTCTAGATTTACTTTTTCTCCATTTTTAAGAAGGGATTTGATTTCATCAATCGTAAACATGGTATCACCGTCCTTCCGTCAATTTCTGATACATTTTCATTAATTCCGCTACACAGTCAGATTCGGTAAAGCCTTTAATCGGAAAACCGTAAGCTTGCATGACGGCACGGTCATTATTTTGGTGAGCTTTGCGTAGTTCCGGTGGCATGGTTAATTCATCATATAAGTCGGCAAGAGAAGAATCTGGGTATAGTGCTCTTGCATCAAGGATAGCCTGTGCGGTTTGCTCAATCTTAGCCTGTTGTTCTAATGTTGGTTGAGACCACGGAAAATTATTATAAACAACTTTTCCTGAGTACTGATAATCGCTTTTCATCCGTCCAGCAACGGTTCTCATCCATGCCATGTGAATATTAGATATTAATACTCCGAATTCATACAATGACGCATTGGGAACTATTAAAGCACTACCATTTACTATTATTTCTGGATTTACATAACAAATCGGAATATATCGGCGGGTTTCAGAGGATACTTTAGGTATAACCAGCATTTTTGCATTTGGCTGTCGAATTTCCCCAAATAGTGTTGGGGTATTAGCAAGGGCTAAAGTCTGTGGACGATTACTGCTTTTTCGAAATTCTGCGGTTGCTTGGATTCTTTTCATTATAAAACTTGATTTTTGAATATCTTTAGGAGAGGCTTCAACTAGCCATAAGCACCATCTTTCTTTGTTCCTGAGAAGTTCCACGCCTCCAACATATTTGCGGATAAACTTTATATTGTCTGGATTTTCTTTCAGTAAGTTGTCGACATCCTCTTTTTCAAGAATTAAATTTCCATCATCAATGGGCATGCTTCCATATTGAATTTCTGTAACAGGGCATATTGGTATATTTCTATTTTCGAAAAAAACAGTTGGTGCATCTACAAGGTACGGATTAATATTTGTAGCAATTTTGGTCTGCGAATCATTTAAAAAAATGTACATAGGCTTGAGAGATATAGCACAGCTAAAACCAATAATAATACAGTGCACATGTGCCTTTAAACTTGCTTCACTATCCCATCGAAATGTTCTGTATGCAAAATCAATATGCACACCATCTTGATAAAGTAATTTCCAAAAGACAGGTGCTTGCTCGCCTTGTGTGATTGAGTTTGTTGAAACGAAAGCACTTCGAATGGTGGTTCCCTGTATAAGCAGAGAAGCTTTTTTGTACCAACCTGTTACATAATCCAGATTTCCGATACCTTTTGCTGACGACGCAAAAACTGAAACAAGATCATTTTTTTGAACTTTATTTTGCTCTTTTTTGCCAACAAACGGAGGATTTCCCATAATATAATTCAACTTCTGTTTTGGTACAATTTCCTCCCAATCCAGCCTTAAAGCATTTCCCTCAATAATATTGGCATTTGTTTTCAATGGAAGAAAATCCAGATTCATCAGTACGATTTCTTCCGTTTCTTTCATCATCTGGCTTTCGGCAATCCAAAGAGCGGTCTTGGCAACGGTGACAGCAAAATCATTAATCTCTATTCCGTAGAATTGACTGATAGAAACCTTAATCGGATCAGCTACGCCCATGACCATCTGCTCGCCTTGCAGCATACGGATCACTTCATTTTCCAGACGACGAACGGACAAATAGGTTTCCGTAAGGAAATTACCGCTTCCGGCAGCAGGGTCCAGCCAGCAAAGAGAGGCCAGCTTATTTTGAAAATCCTTCAGTTTTTGTGTGCGAGTACGCTCAACAGTAATCGCAACAATTTCTTCCAGTTCTTTTTTTAGATCATCCAGAAACAAAGGGTCAATTACTTTATGAATATTCTCGATGGAAGTATAATGCATTCCACCGGAACGGCGTGTTTCCGGATTCAGTGTTGATTCAAATACAGCACCAAAAATAGTTGGGCTGATTTCTGACCAGTCAAAGTCATCGCTGGCTTTTGTAAGCAGAAGTGTACGGATCTCATCTGCAAATTGCGGGATCACAATATTTTCGTCAGCAAACAGACCACCGTTCACATAAGGAAAAGCAGCCAGTTCCGGTTCCAGATATTCGTCTCTGTCTTCCGGCTTTGTATCCAGAATTTCAAATAGTTCTTTCAGCGCCTTACGCATATGATGCGCGTCAAATGCTGCCAGATAATCGTGGAACATTCCTCTGTGTCCAAAGATACCGGCATCCTCTGCATATAAGCAGAATACGAGACGGACGCAAAGGACATTCAGACTTTTTAATGTCTTTTCACTTTTCGGATCATTGTATTGTTCCAGAAGGGCGTCATAGATCAAACCGACAATTTCGCCGGCAGCAATCGAGACCTCCATCTCTTTCTTTAAATGTTCGTTTCCGGTTTCTGTCAGGAAAGACAAACGATAATATTCTTTATCCAGATTCGCCAATTCGATAACTTCCGGTTCACCTCCCGGACGTTCCATATCGTAAACGTGAAAAGTCTGGAAGTTACAGGTCACAATCCAGCGGGGCCTCTGTGAGTATGGAAGTTCCGCAGAGTAGCGCTTTGCCTGCTGAAATGGGGTGAGCAGAGTACCATCTGACTGCTTGATTGGTTTCATCAGATCTTTGTGAGAACCTTTCTGTTCAATCATGACATGAGTAGACGGAATCATACCGTCAATAAAACTGGTATTATCCAGATGTACCTGATCTTCAAAATTGATAAATTTTTCGGGCTGATCTACACCAAGGATTTCTTGAAGAAGAGACAACCAGAATTTCTGGCTTTCACCTTTTTCATATCCTTTATCTTTCCAATAATTGGCAAATTCTTTTGCCGCTTTTTTCTGTTGCGCATCCGTCATTACTATTTACCTGCTTCCTGTTCAATATTGTCCGGAATAAATTCTAAAACCTCATCTACACCACAATCTAATACCACACATATTTTTTCGATGCTTTCCATGGAGATATATTCATTGCGCTTTAAGCGTGTCATGATGTTCAGACTGATTTCCGCTTTCCTCGCAAGTTGAGCGTTGCTCATATCTATATCTATCAATCGATGAAATAATCTTTTGTAACTGACCGCCATCAGGACCTCCTCGAATATGTATAAAAGAATAAAATTACTATATCACAAATTCGGGAGTTCTTCAATGATTTTAAGAATGTTATTTGGTAAAAGAATTCGATCCGCAATGCGATAGCATTAGCGGCTGCGACCACTTTTTAGTGGAAGCCAATTTAAAAAATCTTTGATTTTTTGTAACCGAGGGATTGGGGAGCGGATTCCCCAACCAGTTTGCCGGGCAGAAAAAACTCCAAAATGGAGTTATTGGCTGCCATCGGCGTATCTGGCTCTTTTAGTCAGTCACTTCTTTTTTTAGAAAAAATCCCTATATTGAATGCCTTTCAATTCTTTACTTATCCCAATAAGAATCTTTTGCAATGAAAGTCCGACAGAAAAATTTTCGTTTTGAGGTTTCCTATAAGGCTCTAAATTTTATGACTTGTGGAAGGAGAGTTTTTTGCTTTCCATGCGCTGCATGAATGGAATAAAGAAATCTACTCTCTGAAAAGTCCTCTCATAAATAGCAATCGGAAAACGCGAAAAAACAAGTTTTTTGAAAAAATTTTTTTCTAAATACTTTCAAAACCACACTTTTCGAATGCTATTAGTGAGGAAACACGTTAAAGGCGGAGTTGCCTGAAAAGATTTGAGTAAATGACAGGGGGTGAGATCATGCGACAGACGAAAGAGCGAAAAACAGAAAATCCGCTGATGGTCGATATTGAGGGACTGGCAGCGATGCTCTCCTGCGGAACGGCCACGGCAAAGAAGATCGGCGAGCTGGCAGGAGCGAGAGTTTCGGTTGGCAGACGGGTTTTGTATTCTGTGAACCGGGTGCAGAAGTATCTGGATTCGATAGCGGAATGAATCCTGACGGATTCATCTGATGTCTCAAAGCCGACGGCTCCCACGCCTTCGGCATGGGCAGAAGCGGAGTGAAAAGAAAAATGAACAAATTGAATATCGAAAAATTATCGGTATCTTATTCCTTTTGCAGACCGGATATGATAAGATAGATGCGACAAGACAAAAATCATTCCAACCGCAAAGGAGAGAGGATCTGAAACTTGCAGAAAGGAATGATTTTATGGCTAGAAAAGATAATAAAGGAAGGAATTTACGAAACGGAGAAAACCAGAGAGCAGACGGACGCTATATGTACCGTTACCTGGATGAGATGACCGGGAAGCGTGTTACGATCTATGATACAGACCTTGCATCACTGAGAAAGAGGGAGAAGGAAATCGAGAAGGATTTGGACGATCAGTTACTTACAGATTCTTTCGCCCGAAAAATGACATTGAACTCTCTCTTTGAACGGTACATGGCAACGAAGGAACTGAAAGAACGAACCAGACGGAACTACCTCAATATGTGGAAAATCCGTGTACGGGATGAAATCGGAAATATCCGTGTCGTTCAGTTGAAAGCGTCGCATATCCGTGTGTTCTACTCAAAACTCTCAAAAGAAGGATTAAAGCACAACACGATCAAATATCTTCATACGATGATCTTTCCGGCACTGGAGATGGCGGTGAATGATGACATCATCCGGAAGAATCCGGCGAAGGGTGTTCTGGAAGATTATGGAGAAGCTGCGAATGTCCGGGAAGCACTGACGGTTCATCAGCAGGAGAGACTTTTAAAGTTTGTCGCCAACAGCAAAACTTACAGTGTACATCTTCCGATGATTCAGATCATGCTCGGAACTGCGTGCAGGTGTGGAGAGATTATCGCCCTCACATGGTCTGACATAAATATGAAGACCAGAGAGGTGACCATCAGTGGCGCACTGACATATCACAATAGTGGAGAAGGTTATCAGTTCCATTCCGGTTCAACCAAAACCGAGGCGGGACTTAGAACGATTCCCATGACCGATATGGTTTACGAAGCATTTAAAAAACAGCGCGAGCTGAATTTCATGCTTGGTAAGAGGAGCGATGTGGAGATCGGTGACCGGAAAGGCTTTATCTTTCTTTCAAAGAATGGCAGACCGCTTATGCCAGAAGGTGTCAATAGTTTTCTGAGGAATATCGTAAATGCTTATAACAGGCAGGAACGGAAAACTGCGGAAAGAGAAAACCGGGAGCCGGAACTGATGCCGCATATCTCGGCACACATCCTCAGACACACCGGCTGCACCAGAATGGCGGAGCGCGGTGTTGATCCAAAAGTTATGCAGTATGTGATGGGGTGCTGCGTGCCAGTGGCACGCGTTTAGCACCGACCGGAGCGGAGCGTAGACCATGCAGATATTGGAGTTACGATGAATGTATATAATCACATCGCGGACATGGGCAGGGTGGAAACGGAAATCGCAAAAATGAATGTTTCCGTGGCTGTGTAAAAAAAAGTTTTGAAAAAAAGGTGTAAAATTGGTGTAAAATCCGAAAATCAAGCAAATAATAGGTATCAATAAGTCTTGTGAAGCCCGTGTTTATGCGGCCTCACAAAAAATTCACAGAAATTGTTAGCACTCACGCTTGACGAGTGCTAACAAATGTGGTATAACAGAATAGACAGGAAAGTGCTCTAAGCAGGATGTCTTTACTGACATTCTGTTTTTGTTTACGTTGGAAATTTAAAGAGCGTGTTTCCCGTCACTTTGTGAAGAAAGTCCAGCGGTGAAATGTCAAGCCCTGAATGAATAAAAATTCGCATTATTTTCGGCTTATTCCAAAAGGGTGCAAAACACCCACCTAAGCCCCGTCGACCTGCGTTTTTAAAAGGAGGAGCGCAGAGCCGGGCGTAGATCAGACGGTTCCCGCTACGTTAAGGGCAGCGATTTACCGTTCCATGTATAAACGATTGTCTTTCAGCAGTCGAAAGACTAACCGCACAAGTTTACGGGCAGTTAACGCAAGTGCACGTTTATGCTGGTACTTATTCACCTCGTTGTATTTGAGGTGGTAGAAGCGGCTGTACTCTGCGTCGCATCTCACAAGAGACATAGCTGCTTCGCCCAGGTAATACTTTAAGAAACGGTTTCCGGTTTTTATGAGGCGTGTATTCTGTGCCTCAAAGCCACCGGACTGATGCTGAGTCCAGGAAAGGCCAGCATATTTGGCAAGCTTTGCCTGGTCTGGAAAGCGGTTAATATCACCGATTTCCGCAATAATCCCGGCCGAATAGACCGCCCCAATTCCTTTGACGGAAGTCAGGGTATTTGGGATCAGCTGCATCTGTGCAGCAATGGCCTTATCGAACTCCTTGATCTGTGCCTCCAGCGCCCTCATGGCGCTTATGGATATGGCAAGCACCTGGTTCACCGAATCGTTCACTGTTTTGGGCAAGCGATAGGATGAACGGGCAGCTTTCTGGATGGCCTTGGCGACCTCCTCCGGATTGGAGAAGTGATTTTTCCCCTTTTTCTGGAGGAATTCGGTCAGTTCATGTAAGTCCATGTAAGCAAGGGTGTCTGCGGAGTCGAACTCTTCGTAGACAGCCAGGGCGGTGGCTCCGAACTTATCGTAGAACACCTTCTCCTGCGCGAGGGAAGAATACTTCTTGAACAGCACGTTTATGAAACGCTGCTTTTCCTTTGTGAGGTTTTGCACCGTGACATAGCGTGCGCGTGTGAGGTTATGAAGGGCTTTATAGCGGTAGTCATCCAGATAGACCTCTTTGTTGATTCTCCCGAAACGCAGGCAGTCCGCAATGATAAAGGAGTCCACGTAATCGTTTTTGGGCAGGTCGTTATAAGATTCCTTGAACTTATTCACCTGCTTTGGGTTGAGGACATGGATCTTGCGGTTGTTCGGCGTAAGAGAACCGTCTTCCCTCAGAAAGTAAACGAGATTGTCACCATAGACAGAAGTTGCTTCTAAACCGAAGATGACGTCTGTGAGGGAGAAAGACGTGAGAGCCGACAGGACTTCCTTCACAAGCCTTTTAGAACCGTCCTTTGAGTTTGGGACAGAGAAGTTTTTAATCTTGGTTCCGTCAGGCTTCATAAGGTAAACCACGTTGTCTTTACTGCTTACATCAATACCGACGTAAAGTGGGTTCATAGCGAGATCACCTCCTTTCGGTCATTATTTACGGTCAATCGGTTTGGTAATACCCACGACACCGGAGCATCGACATCCTCGCGTATTAGAATCCAGCTGGAGATGGCCTGATGCGAAACCCACTGCTAAAGGGCAGTCCAAAGGCTCCAGCAAACAGCCAGCGGTTTGAAGCTAACTTCCGGCTCAGGGGAACAGACTTTCTTTGAAGCAGCCTTAATAGGTCCAACAGGAGTGAGAAGAACTTATACCTGATTGACACTGTAGGCAATTATATCATGGGCATTAGCAAGCCGATTGATCGATTGTCAAGGTGCTGATGGGAAACGGTTGAGTGGGGAGGGGATCCTCCTTCCTCTACCATTCTTTCCTTCATTTAGAAGGATAAAAAAGATGTAACTATTAACCTTATAAAACTATTATACGAGGAGTGGGTAGAAATGGAGAAGCAGGAAGTAACAGTAAACGGCACTTATGAACAGCCTAAAGTTAAGCCTTATGAGCACCATACAAGATACTATGAGACGGATCAGATGGGGGTGATCCACCAGACCAATTATATGAAATGGCTGGAGGATGCCAGGATGGATCTTTTAAACCAACTGGGAATGGGATATAAACAGATGGAACAGCTGCAGATCATCTGTCCCCTGCTTTCCGAATCCATCAACTATATCAGCATGGTTCGTTTTGATGAGACTGTGGTGATCGTGACAAAGCTGGTTCAGTATGACGGAAAGAAAATGGCACTGGAATACACTATATATGATAAGGAGACGCAGGATGTCAAGGCAACAGCGAAGAGTACGCACTGCTTCATGAACCGTTCGGGGATCTCAATTTCCCTGAATAGAGTATATCCGGAGCTTGAAACAAAATTTTTTGAGTTTAAATGACGTAAGAATATTGATTTGGAAATTACGAGAGGAGAAAGTGATATGCTGGTAGTACCTGTTAGAGATATGCTTCTTGTCCCGGGTGCAACCTATTATTTTCAAATGGAGCAGCTTCAGAAAGCATCTGGCGGAAATGGTGTGGCGGTGGGACAGAAGGTTATATTAATTATAGCAAAGAAAAATGAAAAATACGAAGAGATGACGGAGGAGAGTTTCTATCCTGTTGGAGTAGCCGGTACGGTAACGGAGATCAATCAGCAGGGCTATGCCGCCGTGCGCACCGGATACAGGGTGAATCTGGATACCATTGCAGTCAACCGGGATCATTCTATTCATCTGACAATTTCCCGCAGGAGTGAGATCAACGATCTGGACAGCGCGGTAGAGCAGGAGAAACTGAAAAATCTGATTCAGGAAATCAGAGCATTTGCTTCTGGGTATGAATGGAAAGACATGGCGGAACAGTATCTTGGACAGTTGGATTCCATTAATGCGGTGGTGGCCGGCCTTTCCCCCTGGATGAAAACAGATAACGCAGAGTGCTATGCGATCCTTGCGGAAGACAGTGTAGCGAAGCGTACTGAGATGATCGAGAAAGTGTTGTACGATTATCTGGAGGTAGGGAGGATCACCAATGAGGCCGTCAGCTCTCAGCAGAAAGAAACCCAGAAGATGTACCGGGAGTCTGCCATCAAACGTCAGATGGAGTATCTGCAGCGGGAATTGGATGAGATGCACCCGGAAAATGTGACGGATGTACAGAAATTTTCAAAGAAGATCGCGGAATCCGGAATGAATGAGACAGCCAGGAAAGAGGCGGAGAAAGTTTTGAACCGTCTCAGGCAGGAAGGAAAGGAGAGCGTAGAAGCAGGTATTCTGTATGATTATCTTGATTTTGTTACCAGTCTTTCCTGGAAAAAGGAGAACGCTGAGTACATTGATCTGGAGGACGCAAGAAAAATCCTGGACGAGGATCATTACGGACTTGGAAAGGTGAAAGACCGAATCATACAGCAGATTGCTGTGATGAACCTGAAGAAGCAGCAATCCGGTTCCATCTTACTGTTTGTAGGGGCTCCGGGTACCGGAAAGACCAGTATTGGCAAAAGTATTGCCCGGGCGCTGGACAGAGAATATGTCAGAGTCAGCCTTGGCGGCGTTCATGACGAGTCTGATATCCGGGGGCATCGGAGAACCTATATCGGGGCCATGCCCGGGCGGATCATGGACGGTATTCAGAAGAGTGGAGTGTCAAATCCGGTGATGGTGCTGGATGAAGTGGATAAATTGTCTGCTTCTTACAACGGAAGTCCGGCCAGCGCATTGCTGGAGGTACTTGATCCGGAACAGAACAGTACCTTCACAGACCATTACATGAATGTGCCTTATGACTTATCTAACGTGTTGTTTATTTGCACGGCCAATGCAACGGATACGATACCGGAACCTCTTTTAAACCGCATGGAGGTGATCCCATTTAACGGATATACCCCGGCAGAAAAGCTCTGTATTGCCAGAGAGCATCTGGTTCCAAAATCGATGGAGGATATGGGTATTTCAAGAGAACAGCTGGAGATCCGGGACGACGCACTGAAACTTCTGATTTCAGATTATACCATGGAAGCCGGCGTCAGGGGACTTCGCAAACATATTGACACGCTTTGCCGGATCCTGGCAGTCAAGGTCTCTTCAAAGCCGGAAGAGAAGTTTCTTGTAACGGAGGAGACGGTACGCCAGGAGATGGAGACAAGACCGATCCACCATGACACAGTGCTTGCGGAGCCGAAAGCAGGCGTTGTGACCGGGCTGGCATGGACGCCGGTGGGCGGCGAGATCCTTTATATTGAAACGCTTCTGACCAAAGGGAAAGGAGAACTGATCATCACCGGGCAGCTGGGAGATGTGATGAAAGAGTCCGCCAAGATCGCCGTGAGCCTTGTGAAGACCCTATACCCGGATAAAGCGGAATTGTTTAACGAGAATGACCTGCATATTCATGTACCTGCAGGCGCAGTGCCGAAAGATGGGCCTTCTGCGGGTATTGCTCTTACAACGGCATTGTCCTCTCTTGTCACAGCAAAAAGTGTGGCCCCCCACATTGCCATGACCGGAGAAGTGTCACTGCGGGGAGCGGTGACGGCCATCGGCGGGCTTCCGGAAAAACTGATGGCAGCTCAGAGAGCGGGCATCACAAAGGTATTTATTCCGAAAGAAAACGTGCATGACCTGAAGGAAGTAGCGCAGGAAGTAAAAGAAAAAATAGAGATTGTTCCGGTTTCTGAGGTAAGAGAGGTTCTGGCGCAGATTGGGATATAATTTTTGCGCGGTTTAAGTTCATTTTAACTTCATGGTGTTTAATATGCTTACATAACATGTAATATTGACTGGCATTTTATGAAAGCAGGGACTAAAATGAAGCTAAAAGAACGTAGGAATATGAGAGAATTTTTCGGAGGGAGCGTGTGACAGAATGAAAAGGCGGATTTGGACGGTGTGTTACGGAGTGGCTCTCACAGCATTTACCGTATATATTTCACTGGATACCTTTGTTCTGCGCAGTTCCTATCAGACGAACGCCACCCAGATGAACACGGCCATGTTTGAGAACGAGCCGGAAAAAACAACGGCCTTGGAGGAAACGGACAACGGCACGGAACTTCTGAGCAGCGATATTTATCAGGATGAAAATATAACGGTTACCCTGAAAGAATATTACGAGTATGATACTCATATATATGTTGCGGACGTGCTCCTTACATCGGCTGAGTATCTGAAAACGGCCTTTGCCGAGGACACTTACGGAAAAAATATCACGGAAAAGACTTCCGCTATGGCGGAGGCTAACAATGCGGTACTGGCGGTGAATGGTGATTATTACGGCGTACAGGAGTCCGGTTATGTGATCCGAAATGGGGTCGTTTACCGGGACAACGGTAATGGAAATGATATTTTCTGCCTTTACGCGGACGGCCGGATGGAAGTAGTCGATTCGGATGAGTATACAGCGGAGGAACTGGCAGCGCAGGGGGTCTGGCAGGCATTCTGCTTCGGCCCGGGACTGCTGGAGGATGGCCTTGTGACGGTGACAGAGGAGCAGGAAGTAGGAAAGTCCATGGCCAGCAATCCGAGAACCGCCATAGGGATGATCGCCAACGATCATTATGTTTTTGTAGTGTCCGACGGACGCACTCATGAGAGCGCTGGACTTTCTTTGTACGAGCTTGCGCAGTTTATGCAGACGCTGGGAGTACAGACTGCCTATAATCTGGACGGAGGCGGATCGTCCACCATGTACTTTAATGGGCAGGTGGTGAACAATCCCACCACAAACGGGAAAATTAAGGAAAGAGGGGTGAGTGATATTGTATATATCGGATCGTAAGATATGGGAAAAACAGGCGGTGAAGCAGCTTGGATGGGTTTTGTTTTTCGGATTGCTGGGCGCGGTCTATGAGCGTTTCAGCCACGAGGTGTACTCCTATTATATGATCTACGGATTTGCGGTTCCATTGGTTTTAGGCGTTCTGCCCTACAGTGTTATGGCCCTGGGAGAACACCGTTTGCCTGGCGAGATGGCATTGCGCTTCTGGAACTGTGGTATCATCACTCTAACGCTTGGATGTATTTTCCGCGGCGTCCTGGATATTTACGGGACAACGAACCGGCTGCTGATCGTGTATCCCACAGCGGGGGCGCTGCTTCTGGCAGCCGGTATCGGATGTGCCATAGCATATGAAAAAAACAGGGGGAGAGAGATATGAGACTGCTTTTAGCGGAAGACGAGAAGGAATTATCGGATGCGCTGGTGGTGATCCTGACCCACGCCAATTATTCGGTGGATGCGGTGTACGACGGTCAGGAAGCGCTGGACTACCTTGACGGCATCGAATATGATGCGGTTATACTTGATATTATGATGCCGAAGGTGGACGGGCTTGCCGTTTTGCGAAGAATAAGAAGCAAGGGTAATTGTGTGCCGGTTCTGCTGCTTACGGCAAAGAGCGAGATCGATGACCGAGTGGCGGGGCTGGACTGCGGAGCAGATGATTACCTTACAAAGCCGTTTGCCTCAAAGGAATTGCTTGCCCGGATCCGGGCGATCACCCGGCGTCAGCCGGCTTTGCAGGATACGGATCTTCATTGTGGAAATGTAATTTTAAGCCGTACCGATTTTTTGATGATCGGTCCGGATGGACAGGAACGGCTAGCCAACAAGGAATTTCAGCTCATGGAGATGTTGATGATCAATGCGGGCCAGTGCATTTCCACGGAACGATTTCTGGAGAAGATATGGGGATATGACAGCGACGCGGAGATCAACGTGGTATGGGTCAACCTGTCTGCTCTGCGAAAAAAACTGGCAGCTGTAGGAGCCGACATACGGATCCGCGTAAGCCGCGGTCTGGGTTATAGTCTGGAGGCAATCTGATGAAGCGAAAACTAAGAAAAAGTTTTGTTAAGATTACAATGCTTTCCGCGATTTTGGTTCTGGCATTCCTGATGGGAATCGTAAACCTGGTAAACGCGGTAGAACGAAAAAATAATGAAATGGAGATCCTTCAATACCTGGCGGATAACGGGGGACGCTTTCCGATATATGGAAAGGAAGACTCTGACAGCCCGCAGGATATATCGGAAGACGATTTTCAGGTGGAAAAAGAAAAGAAATTTCCCGGGCGGCATATGACGGCTGAAACGCCGTACGAGACCCGGTATTTTTCTGTTTTGCTGGATGAAGAGGGACAGGTTCTCTCTGTGGATACCAGCAAGATCGTATCCGTGAGCAGGGAAGAAGCCGCGGATCTGGCGCTTCGTCTGCAGGGGGAGGGGAAAACCTCCGGGATCAGCGGAAACTTCCGTTATATGAAAGTGGAAAAAGAAGAGGGTATCCAGTATTTATTCCTGGATTGCAGTAAAAATATAGATTCCGGCCGCTCTTTTCTGATCATCAGTATTGTAGTTACACTGATCGGATTGGCGGTTCTGTTTGTGGTTGCCTGGCTTTTATCCGGCCGGGCCATCCGTCCTGTTGTTGAAAGCTATGAAAAGCAGAAATCCTTTATCACGAACGCCGGACATGAACTCAAAACGCCGCTGGCGATCATTTCTTCCAGTGTGGAGGTGATCGAACTGGAGGGGGGAGAGAGCCGATGGACGCGGTCGATCCAGGGACAGGTAAAGCGCCTGTCCGGCCTTACGCGGGAGCTGGTTGCGCTGGCCCGTATGGACGAGGAGGCGCACAAAGTGGAACTTTCACAGATGGACGCTTCCGAGATCGTACTGGAGGCGCTGGAACCTTACGCAATGATGGCTGACCAGAAAGAAATTCGCTTCACCATGGATGTGACTGAGGGCATCTGTCTGAAAACGAACAGGGAGGCGCTGGAAAAAATATGCGCGATCCTTGCGGACAACGCGCTGAAATATACAGAAGACCAAGGGGAAATCCGGTTCGCGTTTGGAAGAGAAGGGAATCGCGTGGTTTTGCGGGAAGAAAATCCTGCAAAGGGACTGACGGTCGGAAAACAGGAAAAACTGTTCGATCGTTTCTACCGGGGGGACAGTTCCAGAAACAGCAGTACCCCGGGGTATGGTTTGGGGCTTCCTCTGGCCCGCTCTCTGGCGGAGGCTATGGGAGGAAAAATGTATGCGGAATGTCCGGATGGAAAAAAACTTGTAATTAAAGTTTTACTTTAAGTTGATTTTAAGTTCGGGAGATATCCTGTTATCAGAAAAAGAGAGAGGGTATCAAAATGAGCAGCGGAACATTTCAGCGGCATGAAGTAAAATTTCTTCTAAACAGAAAACAAAGAATGGCGTTAGAACTGGCAATGCAGGATCATATGCAGCAGGATCAGTACGGAGAGAGTACCATCTGCAGTCTGTACTACGACACCAGGGATTTCCGCCTGATCCGCCGTTCCATGGAAAAGCCGGTTTATAAGGAAAAACTGCGGCTGCGCAGCTATGGACCAGCGCAGCAGGACGGCATGGTTTTTGTAGAACTGAAAAAGAAGTATGACGGTATCGTCTACAAACGCCGGATTTCCATGAAAGAGGCGAAGGCGTCCAGATACCTGGCCGGGGAAACGCGCCTTCCGGAAGATAGCCAGATCGGACGGGAGATCGATTGGTTTAAGAAATATTATCAGGAACTGCTTCCTGCGGTGTACCTGTGTTATGACCGGATCGCCTATTTTAGCCGGGAGGATGCGGATCTTCGGATAAACCAGGATCAAGACGACAAATCTTGGCAGCCTGAACCGCCTGACCTACGATATTACACTGAAAGAGCCGGGAACAGAGAAGGCATTGATAGACGCGCTGCGCTGCCGCAACGGCAACCTGGAGATCAGCATGTCTCTGTCTGATGCAGACGCTTCCGAATTATAGAAAATGTAATATATGAGGAGGGATCACTGTGAAAAAATCTACAAAAATTATGGCAATCATGCTTTCTATGATACTTTGTACCGGCTGTGGTTCCCGCATGGGCAGTGCTTCGGAGACAGAGAATACGATACAGACGGAGACGGCCTCATTGACTACAGAGACATCAACAACTGCGGCAGCATCCACGGCTTCTCAGTTGGCAGAGGATTTGTTTACAGACCGGGACTATGAGACGGACTACTCGGATTATGTCACGATCACGCTGGAGGACGGGGCTTCGAAGACAAGCGGCTCCGGAGTTTCTATCGAGGGAGATACGATCACCATCACGAATGCCGGAACCTATGTTCTGACAGGTTCGCTCAGTGACGGTCAGATCGTGGTGGAACTGGCGGACGACGAAAAGGCGCAGCTGGTTTTGGATCATGCATCGGTCACCAGTACCACCAGCGCAGCGCTTTATATTAAAAGCGGAGATAAAGTTTTTTTGACCACAACAGCGGATTCACGGAACGTCCTGGCATCCACAGGGGATTATGTGCAGACGGATGACAATAATGTGGACGGCGCAATCTTTTCCAGGAGTGATCTGACTATGAACGGTCAGGGGACCTTGACGGTGACCAGTGAGACGGGACATGGCATTGTGGGCAAGGACGATCTGAAGATCACCAGCGGTACCTATGAGATCACGTCTGCCTGTCATGGGATATCTGCCAATGACAGCATTCGGATCGCGGACGGCAGTATTTCCATTCAGAGCGGCGGCGACGGGATGCAGGTTTCCGATGACAAGGAAGGAAAAGGATATATTTACATCTGCGGCGGAACTATCACGATAAAGAGCGCTGATGACGGCGTTCACGCAGAAAATGCGCTGACGGTGACAGGATCCGTGATGAACATCGATGCTCATGAGGGCCTGGAGGCGGTGGATATCACTATTTCCGGCGGAGATCTAACCATCATGACGGATGAGGACGGGATCAATGCGTCCGGCGGTTCACAGCCCACACTCACGATCTCAGGAGGCATTCTGCATATTAATTCCCAGGGGGACAGCCTGGACGCCAACGGCAGCCTCTATGTGACCGGCGGAGAAATCTATATTACCGGCCCTTCCGGAAGCGATAACGGAATAATTGACTATGACAATGCGGGCACGATCAGCGGAGGATGCGTGATCGGACTTGGGGTATCCGGTATGCAGCAGAACTTTGACCAGGATTCCACCCAGGGCAGCATCCTGTATACTCTGTCCTCCATGCAGGCGGCAGGAACCATAGTGACGCTCAGCGACGCGTCGGGGAATGTGATCGTCCAATACACAGCACAGGAATCCTTCCAGGTGGTAATTGTCAGCGCTCCCCAGATCACTGCGGGGGAATCCTACACACTGACGGTAGGAACTGAGATCTATACGATAGAAATGACTTCCCTGATCTATGGCGAAGGATCTGGCAGGGACTTCGGAGGTGGTATGGATTCCGAAGGCGGTATGAATCCGGGAGACGGAATGCGAGGCGGCTGGTAAAAAAACTGTAAACATAAAAACCCCGCAGGCTTGCGAGAATTTGTGAGCCTGCGGGGTTTTATCAAGGGGAGGATAAGTAGAAACGTTACTGAAACAAAAAATCCTTGTAGAATCGGGCTTTTTGCACTCTTTTTTTATTTGGCAACAGTTTGGCAACACCTTGACGTGAGGGAAGCAATCGTTTAGAGAAAGATGGTTGCTGTACCTATCATTTGATCGGGAAACAATTGTGATAAAGGACTTTACATAATATCAAAAACGGAATATAATTATATCAAAATTAAGATATAAAGAGGTGCATTCTATGATTATCAAGGCGTCAGCAGCGTTAAGAAATGATTATGCTTCGATATCCAAACTTGCGAAAGAGACGAAAGAACCCATCTATATTACAAAAAATGGAGAAGGCGATCTGGTTCTCATGAATATAAATGCATTTGAGAAGCGAGAGCAGATGTTGGAATTACGGGCAAAAGTGCTGCAGGCTGAGCAGGAACGAATGGACGGCGCAGTTACTGTAAGTGTATCAGAGGCAAGAAAGAGGTTGAGGGAGCGTGTAAATGATGCATAGAGTAGAACTATTGCCGTCAGCCTGGGAAGATCTGAAAAAGATTGAGGATTATTATCTGATCCAGTTTGATGTAGATACGGCTCTGAAGGTCAGTGATCATATTCTGGACTGCTTAGGACGTTTAGAAAACTTTCCGGATTCCGGTGCGCTGACACCAGATCCATGGTTAAATGCACTTGGGTATCGGATGGTTATCTGCAAAAGGCATGTGGCCATTTATCGGCAGGTTGGGGAAGTGATTTATATTTATCACATTGCCGATACACGGACGGAATACACAAAATTGTTTTACTGATGAGTATTTTGACGAAAAAATGGCAATTTAGTATCGATTACGCTTTGATTCCTTGTGCAGAAAGGACTCCTTTCCATTAAGGACGCAGCTGCACAGGCAGGAATTACCGAAACTGCCTTTCGTCAGAAAATGATAAAGTAGGTAGTTTGAGCGTTTAGATGATTTTCTGCACCAAGGAAGAGAGCATAGAATAAGCCGTTTGAGCAATTTATTGTTTTAGCGGCTTTTTGATTCCAGAAAAGTGAGAAGCGAGCTGCGTTTTGATGTCGTAAAATTTTTCAACCAGCAGATGAATGATCACTTGATGGTAATCGTCCATATGTGTTGAAAATCATTATGTTGAGTTTCATAACCAATTATAGTATAATGTGAAATATGCTATCGTTTGGCATCCGGCGACTGTCTGAGATGGCATCCGCAGAAAAACACTGAGGAGGAAACGGGAATGGAATTTCAGACAATGTATTTTGAAGTGGAATGTATTGACGGTGATTATGCATTTCTCAGGCGCACGGACGAAGCGGAACCCGAATCTAAAATGGTAGCAAGAGCACTTCTGCCGGAGGAAATCATGGAGGGCAGCCTCCTGAAGTATGAAATGCTGCAGTACGAGCTGATCGGGGATTGAATAAGATATGTTTGGATCGTGCCCGGGACGAATGAGGGGATTACGGATTTGATCTTAAGGGAGTTTAAGGAGAGAACAGATGATGACGGATGCGCAGTGGGATAAGATTCTTCGTATCAGGACTACCGGGCGCGATGCCTCTCGTTCTGATCAGTATCGATATCCATATGAGCCGACGCCTTACTCGGTTCTCGAGAGGCTGGCAAACAGTGGTTATATAACGAAGGAGAATACTTTTCTTGACTATGGCTGCGGAAAAGGGCGAGTAGAATTCTTCCTCTACTATCAGTGCAGATGCCGCTGCATCGGTGTGGAATATGATGATCGTATCTACGATGTAGCATGTGAGAACAAGGGAAATGTTATGAGAGCGGGCAGAGTGGAATTTGTCCATGGGAAGGCGGAGGAATATCAGGTTCCGGAAAAAGTTGACCGGTTCTATTTCTTCAATCCGTTTTCAGTGGAGATCCTGCAGAAAGTGATGGGACGCATCCGAGAGTCATGGGATGGACGTGAGAGACTACTGCTCTTTTACTATCCTTCCGATGAATATGTGGCGTGGCTCATGACGTTGGAGGATCTGATGTTTGTGGACGAGATTGATTGTAAAGATCTGTTTTCTGGTGATGCCAGAGAAAGGATCTTGATTTTTGAACAGGAGTAAATTTGTACACCGGAAAGTATGGAAAGTCCCATCTGAAGTGTATTGTGTAAGGAGGGCTCGGCCAGGTGCCGGGCTTTCTTTCATGGTGTTGTTTTAGTGGTCAACACAGTATCGTCGGGCGTCGGGTCAAATAAACAGATTAAATTAGTTTGCATTGTCCGCCTGCGCGGACAGATGATTTGGTACTAATAGAATATCCGGAGATTACTATTGGAATGGAATATGTATGGACAAAAATTCAGAAGAAGTATGAAGAAGGCGACCAAATCGGCGCGGAAGCGTTAATTAATGAAGCTATTGAGAATTTTCAAAGTAGGGTTGATAAGGAAAAAGAAGGGAAAGTGAGAGACCGGAGAATAACGGAGAATATCATTGCAATAAAACAGACAAGAGGCATTCTCTGTTCGGATGAGGTCGTAGAATTGATCGCGATTAATACACAGGAAGAAGCAGAAAAGTATTTGGAAGTATACCGTGAGCAGAATCCGAATGATCCAGATTATGACAAGCCGGACATCAGAGATTATTTGATATCGGAACTTCTTGGTGAGCGGGTATTACTGGTTTATAAGCTGGACATTTAAAATAGCGTTTGGGTTTTCGGGAGAAGTCAGAGTAAGGGCGGTATTTCTGATCCAAGGAATAAAGCGTTGATGAAGATGTTCAATATGATCGGCATCGGCGAGCGAACAGGGAGCGGCGTGCCGGATATCTACGCTGTATGGGATACCCAGGGCTGGGTATCGCCGAAGGTCGAGGAGCAGTTTGATCCCGATCGGACGATTTTGACGTTATCTTTCATAGATAAACAAGCAGAAACGAACAAGCGGCAAAAACAGCTGAAAATAAGCGACGAATTATTGAATATCTCACAGAGCAAGGAAGCAGCAAAGCAGTGGACATAACCGGGTATATCGGACTGAGTTCCGCACGGACGAGGGTAATTCTTTCGGAATTGATGGATGACGGAAAGGTTCAGGTCGAGGGTAACGGACGGTCACGGAGGGCGGCGAAATTAGCACAAAAAGACGGTTGCAAAACTCAAGTTTCAATTGAAAAACGAAAGCAAATGTGGTATGCTATAAGAGCAGCATTATATGCATTTTGAAGTGCTAAGTGAAAGCGAAAAGGTGACTATTATGGCAATGAATTATAACAAGCTCTGGAAACTGTTAATCGATAGGGGATTGATCAAAAAAGACCTTCGTGAGATGGCCGGCCTTTCTACAAATGTGATTGCCAAAATGGGGAAAAACGGAGATGTTTCAACGGAAGTCCTAAGGAAGATCTGTAAGGCTCTTGACTGTGGCTTGGACGATATCGTTGAAATTGTTCCGGATGAGGACTCTGAGTCCTGAAAATGGGACAGATGAGTCTATATAATAAATTGGGAGAAAGGAACATCTGCCCTATGGAAAGAAGAGAGTACAGCGCTGGAGCTGTGAAACACTCTTTCTGGTTCATGGAATTTCGCAAGGTCGTCGCCCTTCGTAGTGATGGAAAGTCCTGGCACGAGATCAAGGATCTGAACGAGAAAGAGAATATATTTGGCGCCCCGACAACACTTCGGGCGACACAGATTTTGAATACTGTATCAGCGAGAGTGAAGTGTCTGGATGACGGCCCAGGCCGCCTTCTCGCCCTGGCGGGCTCACCTTGCAGTTTTTATCCGGTATTCCAGTCATGCGACGTAGCAGCCCAGAAGCTGTTCACACTTGTCGCCGCGATGGCATATGACACACTCTTTGCTGAATTTATATATGAAGTGGTTCGCGAGAAAATGATCATTGGCAGCAATGAACTTGCTGACAGTGATGTCCGCATTTTCTTTAAGAACAAGCAGGAGCAGGACGAGAAGGTAGCGAAGTGGACAGAGGCCACTACAAAGCGCCTTGGTGTCTGCTATAAGACCATGCTCTATGAAGCAGGTCTGACGGATAAGGCGAAAGACACAAGAACGATTCATAAGGCCATTCTGGATCCGGTCATGGAGCGGTGGCTTATGGATCATGGCTTTGAATATTGTGTGAAGGCATTGACGGGGGTTAGGTGAGACTCCAAGAACACAAGCGAAAGCGCAGTGTGATTGGAATAGTCGAACCTATGCGTAATGAAATGGAGAAGAGGTAATGGCAAGTTTAACAGAACGGCTCGATCAGATGGAGGCTGCCATCCGCAAACCGTCTTTCAGGCAGTCGAGCGGCAGAGCCAATGAAGTGAATTATTGGGTGTTCGATTATCCCCCGGAAAAGGAACTGGAAGTCCGGGAGCGGATCGAATATCTGAAAAAGAAAAATGCAAAAGGCGTCGCTGGGTTTGAACTGGTCGTCTTCGATCTCTATGACATCATCATCGATTATCTGGAGCAGGAAGACTTCCTTGATCAGTGCTATCGCTTTGAGAAAAAGCGCGGCCTTGAGAGGATTACGAAGGCGGTCAGCAACTCGATGAAGATCAATGATGACGACAGTCTGATCGTTCAGCATATCAAGGACCACACACCGGAGAATGCCGTAGTGTTTCTGACCGGTATCGGAAAGTGCTATCCGATCCTTCGGTCGCACAAAGTGCTGAATAATCTCCATCAGGCATTTGTACGGGTACCGGTCGTGATGTTCTTCCCGGGAACCTATAACGAACAGGAACTGATCTTATTCAACGAGATCAAGGATGACAACTACTACCGGGCATTCCGGTTGGTTAAGTGATAGCGGAGGTAGAGCGATGCTAGTAAAGGAAATGTTCAAAAAGCCGATCGATCGTGAGATCCAGGGCGTTATCATCGTCGGACAGGGCGAGGAGACCAATGTTTCTCAGGAACTGGATGAATATGTTGTTACCAGAGAACTGCAGAAACACTTCGCTGATTTCTTCTCCGCATACAAGAAAGGAATCCTCGGGACCACACCGAAGATGGGCGTATGGATTTCCGGTTTCTTCGGAAGTGGTAAATCGCACTTCCTGAAGATCTTATCCTATCTTCTGGAGAACAAACAGGTCGGTGATCGCCGTGCACTGGATTTCTTTGTCGATGATAAAAAGATTATCGATCCGATGGTGCTGGCAGACATGAAGCTGGCAGCGGAAACTCCTACGGATGTGGTGCTCTTTAATATCGATTCCAAGAGCGATACCGGAAGCAAACAGAACAAGGATGCCATCGTCAATGTATTCCTTCGCGTCTTCCATGAGATGCAGGGTTTCTGTGGATCCCTTCCGCATCTGGCCGATCTGGAGCAGCAGCTCACAGAGGCCGGACGCATGGAGGAATTCAAAGAGGCATTTGAGGACGAATATGGAAAGCCATGGGAAGAAAACCGCCATAAGTTTGACTTCATCCAGGATACCGTTGTGGATGTTCTGGTGGATATGGATTTCATGAGCGAGTCTGCCGCCAGGAACTGGTGTGAGAAAGCATCTGAACCGTATCAGATCAGCATCGAAGATTTCGCCAAGAGAGTAAAGGCATATATTAACGCAAAAGGTAATAATCATCATGTTGTCTTCCTAGTGGATGAGATCGGTCAATATATCGGTGAGGACAGCAAGCTGATGTTAAATCTCCAGACCGTTACAGAAGAACTCGGAAAAGAATGCATGGGCAAGGCCTGGGTCATCGTGACCAGCCAGCAGGATATCGATTCCGTTACGAAGGTCAAGGGAAATGACTTCTCCAAGATTCAGGGGCGTTTCGATACCAGATTGTCTCTGTCATCTGCGAACGTGGATGCGGTTATCAAAAAGAGAATTCTGGATAAGACCGATACGGCAGCGCAGACCTTACGGCTTCTCTATGATCAGAAGGCAACCATCATCAAAAACCTGATCGTTTTCAATGACGGTGTGGAGAAGAAATTATATGCAAGTGCCGAGGATTTCTCGGAAGTTTATCCGTTCGTGCCGTACCAGTTCAACTTGCTGGCCAGTACTCTGACATCAATCCGTACACACGGTGCATCCGGTAAGCACCTGTCAGAGGGTGAACGATCCATGCTGGCGCTCTTCAAAGAGTCGGCAGCCAAAATGAAAAACGACGAGATGGGCGTGATTGTACCGTTCCATCTGTTTTATGACGCACTGGAGAACTTTCTGGATCACAGCCACCGGGGAGTGATTATCCGCGCCTATGACAATACTAAGATCAATCCGGAACACAAGGAATCCGATGCCTTCGCGATCAATGTTCTGAAGACACTCTTTATGATCAAATATGTGCAGGAGATCGAATCCAATATCGAGAACATTACCTCCCTCATGATCAGCAGTATCGACGACGACCGCATCGAGCTAAAGGGAAGAGTGGAAGAAGCACTGAAGGTTCTCATGCAGCAGATGCTGGTGCAGAAGAACGGCAGTCTCTATGTCTTCCTGACCGATGAAGAGCAGGAGATCAACCGTGAGATCGACAGCCAGAATGTCGAGATGGCAGAAGTTATCAACAAGGTATCCGAGATGATCTTCGAGGATATCTTCACGGACAAGAAGTATCGTTATCCTTCTTTCGGCGGCCGTTATTCCTTCCCCTTCAATCAGGCGGTGGATGATCGCCCGTATAAGGCCAATCAGAATTACGATGTGGGTCTTCGTATCCTGACGCCTTGGTATGAAGGCGGAAATGACGATGCGACGCTCCGTATGATGTCCGGGCAGGGAAAAGAAGTCCTGGTGGTGCTGCCGAATGACGCCGCATTCCTGGATGAGATTCAGCAGTATCTCAAGATCGAAAAGTTCCTGCGCCTGAATACCTCAACGCAGTTGGCGAAGTATGAGACTATCAAGGACGCAAAACGAAACGAAATGCGTGAGCGCAATTCAAACGCGAAGCTGTATCTGACAGAAGGTCTGAAGGATGCGACCATCTATGTCAATGCTGATACTGTTAAAACCAATGCCAAGGAAGTCACCAGCCGGATCAATGAAGCGATCGGCAGACTGGTGCAGACGGTTTATCACAAGCTTTCCTATATCGACACGGCATTTGGCGAGGCAGATATCCGGAAAATGTTCCGGACATCCAATCAGACAACTTTGAATCTGGAAGGCGGAACGGAAGCCAATCAGCATGCCCTGGATGATGTATTGGCCTTTATCGCCGGAAACAGCCATATGCACATGAAGACCTCCATGAAGACGGTGAAAGACCGTTTTATGAAGGCTCCGTATGGATTTGTGGAAGACGATGTGCACTGGCTTGTGGCGCGGCTCTTTAAGCGCGGCGACCTGGCATTTACTGTGAACGGCGCATCTGTCAATCTGAACAATAAGAGCGATGAAGAGATCATCAGCTTCATCACAAAGAAAGCATTTGCAGAAAAACTTTTGATGGAAGAGCGTATCCGCGTATCCGAAAGAGATAAGAAAGCGGTGCGCGATGTTATGAAGGAAGTCTTCGGAACCGGCTCTGCGGCGGAAGATGAAGATACCATCATGAAAAACTTCCAGAGATATGCAGAGAATACGATCAGGGAAATCGAGCGGTTAGAGCCGCAATATCTGACACATGCTTACCCCGGAAAGAAGGTGTTGGAGTCCGGAAAACGACTCATGCAGTCTGTAACACAGATCCAGGCACCTCTGGAATTCTTCCAGACCGTATCCAAGATGCGGGAGACCTTCTATGACTTTGCCGAAGATTATGAACCCGTGAAATCCTTCTTTGGAAGTGAACAGCAGGAGATTTTTAGCCGTGCTCTGGATATGCTGGCCATCTATGACGACAGCAAGACCTATATCGTAGATACTGAGCTTGAGGATATCGTCCGTGAAATGCGCTCCATCACCAGACAGGATAGGCCGTATGGCAATATCCCGAAGCTTCCGAATCTGCGGGAGAAATTCCAGACCGTATACATGAAGGTTCTGGACAGAGAAGAAAAACCGGTGCTGGATTCGATCGATCAGGCCAGACAGCGCGTGATTGAAGTTCTGAAGACAAAAGAGTACAAGGACAACTATATTGAGAGATACAACAATCTGTTCGCTGAGATCAAAGACGGTGCAGAGC
>CACYXH010000023.1 GCA_902778245.1 uncultured Lachnospiraceae bacterium
GTGAATAAAAAGGCATGCGGGAGCGAAGCGGACGCATGCCGTCCTTTTCAAAGAGAGAGGATATGGCTATGCCGGAGATCTTCGCGAAACAACCCTGGATAAAATACATATTGCCTATAATAATAATATACGTTATAATAAAGTTGCAGTAAAAAGTAAAATTGAAACGAGGAGGAAAAACAATGAAGAAAAAACTGGTTGGATTGTTGGCAGGCGCATTGATGGGAAGCATCGTGTTTGCCGGATCAGGCGCAGCTGCGGAAGATATTTCCGGAGAGTGGTACTTACATCTGATGAAAGTGGAAGAGCAGGAATATGATCCTACCGCGTTCGGAATGGAGATTACACTTACATTAAATGAAGATGGAACCGCTCAGGTGGATTCTATGGGAGAGATCACGGAAGGCACCTGGAGCGAAACAGAGGAAGGATGGCTGCTGGAAACTGACGGTGAACTGACGGTAACACTGGAAGATGATATTCTGGTTGTGGCGTCTACAGATGCTGAGGACCCCACTGTTATGGAATTTAGCAGAGAAAAACCGGAGGCAAAGGAAGAGTCGCCGCTGATCACCGATGCAGCTCTTGAGGACTTCAACGGAACCTGGAAACTGGATTCCATTTATATGAGCGGCATAACGCTTCCGGCAAACATGTTCGGCGAATCAGTTACCGAAATTTCCATTGAAGACGGAAAGATTACGTATCACTCTGAGATGGACAGCGGCGATGAGGAGACCGGCGTAGTATCTACCGATTTTACAGTGGACGGAGTATTCGAAGACGGCGTCCTGTCCGTAGAGGCATCAGAAGATACCCAGTATACTTCCCTGAAACTTCAGCTGCATGAGGACGGTACCATGAGCGATGGCTATACAGCTCCTGCCGAGGAGGAAGAGGAAACCGAGATCGAGTCTGAAACCGAGGCTGACGAAGCTGAGTCTGAGGATGATTATGAATTTGATCTTGATTCCATATACATGATCTATGTGCGTGCCGAGTAATTTTATGCGCAGCAGAAATTTCCAATACGTAATGGATTACTGTTTGTAAAATTTAATTAACAGATTTCAACTAAGGGGCTTTTGTAAAACGATTCGTCCGAATCTTGCAGAAGCCCCTTAATAAATGTTGCTTGAGGATAGAGAAAAACTTGACAGGGCTACGCAAATAATGCTATAGTAGAAATACACATAGATCTATACGCAAAACACATGTTTTTCAAATAGATATATTCAAATTCTCATGGTTTCGATTGCTTTGTAATTAGAAAGGTTAAGAATTAATAGATGGAAACAACTGTCAAAAATGCTACTTATCACGAACAGATGGACATTCAAAATACCCTTCAGCTTCGTGAAGTGTTAAAAACACTTCCTGGTTTTGCCAAAGGTTATTTCCGTGCCATTGAACCAACTACCTCTACAAAAACCCGAATTTCCTATGCATATGATATCCGGACTTTTTTCCGTTACCTGCAGGAATCAAATCCACTGTTTAAAGATAAGGAAATCACAGAGTTAAAGGTAGATATCCTGGATCAACTGGATGCCATTGACATTGAGGAATACCAGGAATATCTGAAGGTATATGAAATAGATAAATCTATGGCCGGCGCTGTGCGCGACGCGCAGATCACCAACGGCGAACGTGGGTTAAAACGAAAAATGTCTGCGCTTCGCAGCTTTTACGCTTATTTTTACAAACATCAGATGATCGAGAAAAACCCCACATTGCTGGTGGATATGCCAAAGCTCCATGATAAAGCGATCATACGTTTGGATGATGATGAAACGGCAGCCTTGTTAGACTATATTGAGCATGGCGGCGATCAGCTTACCGGGCAGAAAAAACTGTACTATGAAAAGACCAAATTGCGGGATCTGGCCATTGTTACATTGCTTTTGGGCACCGGGATCCGTGTTTCTGAATGTGTCGGACTGGATGTACAGGACGTAGATTTTAAAAATAATGGAATCAAGGTTGTTCGAAAAGGCGGTTCCGAGATGATTGTCTACTTCGGTGAGGAGGTGGAAGACGCTTTAAGAAATTATATGGATGAGCGGGAAGGCATTACACCTTTGGCAGGTCATGAGAACGCTCTCTTCTATTCCACCCAGCGCCGCAGGATCGGTGTACAAGCTGTAGAAAATATGGTTAAAAAATACGCCAGAGAGGTCACAACAACAAAAAAAATCACGCCTCACAAGCTTCGCAGCACCTACGGAACCTCACTCTATCGTGAAACCGGCGATATTTATCTGGTGGCGGATGTGCTTGGCCATAAAGACGTAAATACCACGAAAAAGCACTATGCCGCTATGGATGACAATCGCAGACGCCAAGCCGCCAGAGCCGTAAAACTAAGAGAACCATAAACGACGAGAAGTCTGAGGGAAACGATCATCCCCTCAGATTTTCATCCAGGATGATCGTAAACGGCCCATCGTTTGTCAAGTGAACTTGCATATCAGCGCCAAAGACACCGGTCTGCACCACAGGTATCTGCTTTCTGCATTCTTCTACGATATAATCATACAGTGCTTCCGCCTGATCCGGAGCGCCGGCTTCGATGAAACTGGGACGGTTCCCTTTTCTGCAATTTGCATACAGGGTAAACTGGGAAACCAGCAAAAGCTGCCCTTCAACGTCTTTCAGAGACAGATTGGTCTTGCCGTTTTCATCCTCAAAAATCCGCAGACCAATCATTTTCTTAATATAAAAATCGGCAATTTCTTTAGTATCATTCTGGCCAATGCCAATCAAAACCAAATACCCTTGACTGATTGTGCCTACTGTCTTTCCATCCACGGTTACATTAGCGTTATGTACACGCTGTACTACAAATTTCATTTATTTCACTCTCCTGTTGCCTCGTTTCTTCGCTGTAGGTCGAAATTCCATCACCGGTGTTTGGATACTTTACCGAATAGGTAATGTCAATAATAAATAATAGTGACAGTATAGCACACAGCGGCGGTATCCATGTAGGCCGGATATTTGCAAGGTGGTTATCGAGTAACGGTTCGACAACATAGACAAATATCATCCCTCCCATACCGAAGATCAATAAGCTTTCCGCGCAGATTCTTCCATTTAAATTGAGAAAATATCCTGTATAATCCCACCATCTTTTCCCATGGTGCAGCATTTCTAATGCCCATGACGTAAGATACTCCACTATCCCGCATAAAACTATGATACCGGAAAATTCCGCCATTGGATATTTGCGCAGTTTATTTAATAATAAGAGAATTAAAATTCCGCCGCTCCCATAAATTGGGAGCCATGGGCCATGGAGTACGCCTCGGTTTACAAGCTCTCCATACCGGAGAAGATGCAAAACCACTTCCCAGATCCACCCACTGATACCAAGAATAAAAAACATGAGAATCAGGGTTAGCAAGGAATAGCGTCTCATAAAACCTCTATCTGCGGTCTTTTGTTTTCTCTCTTTTGTAAACATAAATTTTCTCCCGTAAAACGATATGATTTCCATAGTCCTCTGCAAACAAATATCCATTCTTGCAATTTGGTATCGATGACTGTAAAATATTAGCGTTAATGCTATCAAGGAGTGGTACATATGAAACTGCAAAAATTAATGAGCCTTGTCCGCAAGGCCATCGACCAATATCAGTTAATAGAAGAAGGGGATCGGATCGCCATTGGAATCTCCGGAGGAAAGGACAGCCTCACACTGCTCTATGCTCTTGGCGGTCTCCGACGCTTCTATCCGAAGCATTTTGAGCTACAGGCGATCACAATCTCATTGGGCTTCCCCGAATTCAATCTGGAGCCGATTAGAGCACTCTGCGAAGAACTGGAGATTCCCTACACTGTGGTGAATACTCAGATCGGACAAATTATCTTCCAGAATCGCAAAGAGACCAATCCCTGCTCTCTCTGTGCAAAAATGCGTAAGGGCGCATTCAATGAAAAAGCAAAGGAACTTGGCTGCAACAAGATTGCCTACGCTCACCATAAAGATGACGTGATTGAGACAATGCTGCTCTCTCTCATCTATGAAGGACGTTTCTACTCTTTCTCTCCCCGAACTTATTTGGACCGCACAGATCTCACGGTGGTCCGACCTATGATTTTTGTGGACGAGGTAGATGTGATCGGTTTTAAAAATAAATACCATCTGCCTGTTGTCAAAAGTCCCTGTCCTGCGGATGGTTTTACAAAGCGCCAATATGTCAAGGAACTGCTGGCGCGGCTCAACAGGGAAAATCCGGGGGTGAAGGAGCATATGTTCGCAGCTATATTGTCCGCAGATATTCAGGGCTGGCCGAAGCGAAATATCCGTAAATTCACAGCTTTTTCAGCAGCATCTCAAAATACTCCGGCAGCGGAGCAGTAAACTCCATATATTCCTTGGTTTTCGGGTGGACAAATCCCAGTGCCATAGCGTGCAGTGTCTGCCCCTGAAGATGGGGAAACGGACATTTCGCTGGTCCGTATGTCACATCTCCCAGAAGGGGATGGCCGATACTGCTCATGTGCACTCGAATTTGATGGGTGCGTCCGGTTTCCAGCTGACATTCCACATAAGTATAGTTACCAAAATGTTCCAGTACCTGGTAATGGGTTACCGCTTGTTTCCCGTTTTTGTGATTGACCGCCATCTTCTTGCGATCTACCGGATGACGCCCGATAGGAGCATTTACGGTGCCGTTATCCTCTTTCAGATTTCCATGTACAATGGCACGGTATTTTCTGGTGATAGAATGTACCTTTAACTGTTCGGCCAGAAAATTGTGGGCATAATCGTTTTTACACACTAAGAGCGAACCGGTAGTATCCTGGTCGATCCGATGTACAATGCCAGGACGCATAACGCCGTTGATCCCGGAGAGGCCCTCCTTACAGTGATACATCAATGCATTAACCAGTGTGCCGTTGTAATGTCCGGGGCAGGGATGCACCACCATCCCTTTTGGTTTATTAATGACCAGAAGGTCTTCATCTTCATACAGAATGTCCAGTGGGATATTTTCTGCGCTGACTTCCGGTTCCACCGCTTCCGGTATCTGCACTTCAATCTGATCACCGCCACAGACTTTATAGTTTGCTTTTACAGATCCTTTCTTATTGACTGTGACTTGCCCATCTCCGATCAGCTTTTGCAAATAAGAACGGGAAGTATCTGTAAGCTGCTCTGCAAGATATCGGTCAATTCGTATTCCCTGATCCGTGCTGTTTACCTGAAGCAGCATGACCTTTCCTCCCCTCTGTCTTTATCTGGTCTGACTCTCTTCGATTTTGTCCTTCAGTTCATTCAAATATTCCTGTCTGGTTCTTTTTCCCTGTATTCGGGCAAAGTCCTCTTCCTTATAGTAGAAAAGGATCAGCAATAAAAACACTGCCGTGCTGACGCAGACATAGATATCTGCCACGTTAAAAATAGGAAAATCAATAAGTGTAAAATAAAGAAAATCAATTACATAGTGATGCCAGATACGATCGATCATGTTTCCAAGAGCGCCGGCAGCCAAGGCAACACAAATGATTCGCAGTGGCCGATAGCGCAGATGCATCGGCATGCGAATATAATACAAAAGTACAAAGATGGTTATGAGCAGAGCAAAGAGAACAAAGAGCCACTGTTTATTTTCCATGATACCGAAAGCTGCCCCCTCATTTTGCAGATAGTGAAGCTCAAATATGCCAGAAAGCAGCTCTATCGGGCCATTTTTCCGCAGTGCATGGCTGGCCCAAAGCTTAGTGAGCTGATCCAGTATCAGAAGCAAAAGCAGACACACAGCTCCCACGATCAATGAATTTTTCTTTTCTCTTGTCATATTTTTCATCATCATTAACTCCAGAGATCGGCATTCATTGCGTTAACAGCCGCCAGCATTTCTTCTTCTGTTACGGTGGTGTCAACGTAAGCTTTTCCAATTCCTTTTAACAGTACAAATTTTATTTTCCCGGATTCCATCTTCTTATCATGCTTCGTGGCTTCCACAATATCCTCGGAGCGCAGACTGTCAAAGGAAATCGGAAGGTCAAAACCTACATTCATATCTCGAATTTCGTAAAACTCTTCTTCGGCAAGATTACCCCGTTTCCAGGAAATATAAGCGGCCGCGACTGTGCCAAGTGCTACGCATTGTCCATGCAGCAGTTCAAAATTTTTCATTTTTTCTATGGCATGTCCGATGGTATGCCCGAAATTTAAAAGCGCCCTTTCGCCCTTTTCCGTAGGATCATTTTCTACGACCTGACGCTTGATTTTACAACTGCCTTCTACCATTCGAAACAGTGTATCTATCTCTCGATCCTGAATTTCAGACATATGATCGATCACCCACTCATAATAGGAGGAGTCACGGATCAAGCCATGCTTTAATATCTCTCCCATTCCGCAGGCAAACTGTTCTTCCGAGAGGGTCATCAGTGCATTAATATTCATATATACAAGGGAAGGCTGATGGAACGCTCCCACCATATTTTTGTAATTATCAAAATCAACACCGGTCTTTCCGCCGATGCTGCTGTCAACCTGGGATAGTAACGTAGTGGGAATCTGCACAAACCGAATCCCCCGAAGAAAAGTAGCTGCGGCAAAGCCGGTCATATCACCGATAACACCGCCTCCAAGAGCAATCAGCAGATCCTGTCGGTCCAGTTTTTGTAGTATCAGATGTTCATATAGCTTTTGGATCTCATTGAGATTCTTATGCTCTTCTCCTGCTTGAATCACGAAAATTGAAATTTCACGACAGCAGGGAGCCAGTAAGCCCTGCACTTCTTTTGCGTAGAGGAGTTCTACATTGCTGTCTGTTACAATGCATATTTTACGATTTTCCGGTTCTAACTCTTTTATACGTTCCGGAAGCTGCCCGAAGGAATCCTCCAGATAAATATTGTAGGCAAAATTCTGATCTTTTTTCACCGGAAGGCAACGGGAACCAACTGCCGCAGTTCTCTTACTCATGATGGCGTCTCTCCTTATTGATTCGTTTCATTTAGTTAGCATATCATACATATCTTTGAATATTTACCAAGTATCTTCCTTTTTTTGTGGAAGTCAGAACCCCGCAGTAACGAAATCTCCCGTATCCTCGTACAGAAATAACATCATTCTCCTTCGGATGGTAGCCGTTACTGGTGATCAATCGACCATTCACAAAAGTTTTACCGCCTTCAATCAATCCCATCAGACTACTCCTGGAAGCATTAAATGCCAGAGCCAGCAGAGAGTCCAGGCGCACAGAAGCAACCGTACCGGTAAGTTCCTGCAACTTTGGTTGATAATGTATATCCTGATCGCTGCAAAGTTGACAATTTACTGAAGTATGACGTATTCTGGTCAGCTCTTTAGACAGATATTCCGCAATTTTTTCATGACAGAACAGATATGCTTCGCGCTCCTGGAGAACTATGTCACCGGTTTTACTACGGTCAATTCCGAGATTCATCAGGGAACCAAGATAATCCCTGTGATTCAATTCCTCTGAAAACTTTCGTTTCAATGGACTGACCTTTAAACATGCAATGGGAAAGGTACATGTATCAAGAGAAAGAGCATCAGGAATGAAGGCAATCATCTGACGCTCTGCATATTCATAACCACCATACGCTTTGCACTGCACATAATGCAGGCTGGGCAGGATATCATGATAAATATTTTGTTCATTTAGATTTAAAAAATCCGTAAACATAGCTATATTACGCTGCCATGCGGAATCTGCAAGATCCAGCAGATGTCTTTGAAACAGTTCCTCTTCTTTTGTCATAGCAACTAGAACCGCTTTTCAATGGAAGGAACATCAAATGCCCCTGTTAGAATCTCCTGAAAATCGCCGGAAATATCAACAGAAGAAGGCGTAATAATAAAGATGTAATTGCTGATCTTCTGAAGATTTCCGTCAATGGCATAGCAGGAACCGGAAGCAAAGTCAATGATTCTCTGAGCAATATCAAGATCCAATCCTTCCATATTCAGAACAACTGTACAGTTTGCTAGTAAAGTTTCCGTAATCTCTCTGGAATCTTCCATAGAGTGAGGTTTGATCACACAAACTTCCATTCCGGAATTACCTGCTCTTCTAGGACGAATCGGGGAAATCTTGGATACTTTTGATTTATCGCCCGTGGATTTTGGCTTGACTGTTGTGGCCGTTCTCTTGGTTTCAGAAGCTGCCGCTGTATCTTCATCATTAAAGATGTCATCATCCTCTCTGGTCTGAAGAAAACGTCTTCTGGGGCGCGGCTCCTCAAAATCTTCTTCCTCGTCCAGATAATCCTCATCATCAAATCCATCATCATCATTCAGTTTCATTGCATTTAAAAATTTATCTAAAACATTCATTTCGTATCTCCTATCTCTGTTCATATTCTTACAGGTCAGATGTTGTAATTTCGTTCGCCAAAGATACCGGTTCCTACCCGCACCATAGTGGCACCTTCTTCTATCGCAACTTCAAAGTCACCTGTCATGCCCATACTTAAATTACACATATTAACATTATCAATGTTTTTCTCCTTGATGTCAACATATAAATTTTTCAAATTTTTGAAATGAATACGATTCTCTTCTGCATTTTCTACAAAAGGAGCAATTGTCATCAATCCACTCACCTGAATATGGGAAAAACGCGAAATTTCCTGAATAAATTCAGTTGTTTCTTCCGGCATAAGGCCGAATTTTGACGCTTCTTTTGCAATATTTACTTCCACCAGTACCGGCATTACAATCCCGTGTTTTTCCGCTTCCTGATCGATGGCTTCTGCCAGACGCAGAGATTCCACGGAATGGATCATACAGGCTTTGTCAATGATATACTTGATTTTATTTCGCTGCAGATGCCCGATCATATGCCAACGCAGGTCTTTTGGAAGCGCTTCGTATTTGTCCCTCAGTTCCTGAGGCTTGTTTTCACCAAAATCAATTATCCGCTCTGTCAGGAGCTCTTCTATCATAGCGGGTGGCTTGGTCTTGCTCACGGCAATCAGCGTTACCTCCTGAGGGTTTCTGCCGCTTCGTTCGCAAGCCAGCCGTATACGTTTCTGAACTTCATGAAGGTTGTCTCTCAACATTTGTTGACTCCTTTATAATTGATATTTTGACCCTTGAGTCACATCAGATCGTCAGCGTCCACAGTGGATGCGTCCAGAACAATGTAGTCATGCGCAGCCAGTCCATAGATATTGTTAGGTTCCACGATACAAAATTCTTCATTTTCATCAATAATCGTGACCTCTCGGAAGATAGCATATCCCTTGTTAATATTATAAACTCCCTGGATCGTTTCAATATTGCTGTCCTGGATCTGGAACTTTTTGCTTGTATCTATCATCTGAACATAGTCCCCCACTTTAAACAGAGAAGTATCAACCAGATAATAGTTGTCTTTTTTCGCGTAAACTTTTGCTGTGACACGGCGTACTACTGCAGATCCATCTTTATTGAATGTCTCCCTCAGCAGAGTGATCTCATCTTCTGTATCATTATTTGGGATCACATAATCTTCCGGTATTTTATAGAATACCTTCTCCGCAATAGCCGAAGTAGGTATCTTCAATCCTGTTTTGCGGTTCATCAGAAGTTCGATTTCCAGATATCGATCTGACACATAGCGGATCAAGGAGTTATTCAGGGTGATCTTACCAAAGTATTCCGCACCATTCTGCACCATAGAAAAAGGTGCGTTAAAGGTATTATTGTCTTTTAAGAAACGAAACCGAATCGTTGATCGATCCTCCAATTCCGTGGCCAATGCAGAGTCAAGGGGAAAATATAAAGCCCAGTTCTCGCTGGTCACCAACTTGTACAGATTGTCTCCTGCGTTGACAGTAGAATTCAACCGAAGATTCGTTTTATGATAATTATTCTGATTAAATAGGTCAGATGTTATATCTGTCTCCTCCAACTGCTCCATTCCATCGATAGAGTAGACTACGAAGCCGGATACCGGTGCGTTGCACTTGTTTAAAATGCTGACACTGCTTTGATCCGTGCTTTGGGACATTTGAAGCACACTGCTCTCTATATCCGCCTTGAAATTATAAACATTCTGATACGAACTGTCATCAAAGTTCAAAGTAAAGGAAGACATTGCACTTTTTATTTTAGATGCATCAGCAGAAGACAGAGTTATCGGTTCATCTGCTGACGATACGTTATAATTTCCTTCGTTGAGAGAGCATATGGTCATTCCAGAACTGGCTTTCGCCCCTTCTCTGGCATAGTAAGTTACCTTTCCGGATTGGGTGGATGTAATAATCTCCTCCGATTTCACAGAAAGCGCCAGATAACGGTAATTTCCGAAAATAGATCCAGCCGTCACCTCATAGGAGGTAATATGTTCCGCTGTTACATAAAGAAAAATACAGATGATCATATACATAAATATGACACCGAACAGGATCGTGCCAATATTTATCATGGAATATCGCCTGTATCTTGTGATTTTTTTATATGAATTTCCGCCAGCCAAATCTTCGGCCTCCTCTCCCGAATATTTTACCACGTTCTATTTTATATCTCAACCGTAGTTTTGCATAAAAAAAAGAAATCTGGAAAAAATAAAATTGTGATTAAGGAGGAATTAATATGAATTCAAAATTTTGGGATTACTGTTCTTTGACGCTGGTGATTATCGGCGCGGTTAACTGGGGACTGATCGGCTTCTTCCGGTTTGACTTGGTAAATTTCCTGTTCGGAAATCTTTCCTGGTTATCCAGAGTAATCTACGCTCTGGTAGGAATTGCAGGCTTGTATCTTCTCAGCATGTATGGCCGTGTGGGCGCTTTGGGAAACAGCCGGACAGAGTAAAAAACTGGGAAAAGGTTCCTGACAATGGTTTCGCCATATGTCTGGAACCTTTTCTTTATTCATTTATAATTCCGCAATAATACTTTCTCTCATAGCTTCCGGCAACTGATCTTTGGTTAACGAAATACTGATAATGAAGCTTACATTGAACTGTTTGCTGATCTTGTCCAGTTTCTCAAGAGTAGGTGAAGCATCCTTGCCTTCCAAACCCGCAATTTTCAGGAAACTGTCCAGGTACATCTGTTCCAGATCATGATCCTGAGAAATAATACCACTTATGAAACCCAGGAACTCATCACTGTTGGATACCGGGAAACCGGTCACATCAATCAAACGGATTTTATTATTTAACTCGTACATATGCTGACCGCTTTTGTCCAGATATACGATATTTCCATTCACATTTTTAATTTCATTATTTGCTTTCTCCAGCAAAATTTTTGTTTTACCCTTACCCTTCTCGCCTATGATTAACTGTATCATTGTAATCTCCTCCTTCAGTAAATAGGATAATTATTATATGTTGATTATAGACTATTTAAACGTAAAATACAACACCTAATTCTCTATCAAAGATAATATCTGATTCATTTCAGAATACAGTGTTTCCTTTGTATTGGAATGCAGGATAACTGACAGATAAGGGTTGCCATAAAGGTCTTTGGACAGTAACACAAGGCACGCTCCTGCGTTCTCCGTTGTACCGGTTTTTCCACCGTAGATTATTACATTGTCCGGCGTAGAAGCTTCACCGGTAAAATAATGGTTGGTGGATTCCCAGGTCACAGCCACATTCGATCCGTCTTCCCGTGTATATTCTGCATAGTAATTTTTCCGATTGATGATGTCCATGAACCGATCATACTTCATAGCCTCTCGAAAAATCAGATACATATCATATGCCGTGGTATAATGCTGTGGATCTGTCAGGCCATGAGGATTGTTAAAATGAGTACCGGTGGCTCCCAGCGCCAATGCTTCCTGATTCATCATCTCCACAAAGCCCTCAACTGAACCGCCCACATGTTCGGCGATCATCATGGCAGCATCATTGCCGGAAGCAATCAGCAGTCCATAGATTAACTGTTTTAATGAAATACGGTCTCCTACTTTGATGTCACAGACGGAAGAACCATACTCGATATCCAATGCGGTTTCGGTTACGGTAATAATATCGTCCTCATTTCCGTATTTCATAGCCACCAGAGCGGTCATGACCTTCGTTAGACTGGCCGGAGAAAGGGGCGTGAAAATATCTTTTGCGTAACCTACCTCACGATCATTCAGGTCAAACAGTGCCCCTTCATAGGCGCTTAGGTTCAGTACCTCCGTGTGGACATCTGTATTTGTGACGCACAGATCCGATGCAAAAGACTCCGCTGTGTCGGACAACTGAAGCCCGTTTTGAATACCATAGATACTATCGGTCTTATTAAAAGGATGCATCAATTCAAAGTCGTGGGATCGTAACACAAAGTAATACACCAAATACGCCATCAGAACTGTTATGGCCATCAGCAAAGTCATAACAAGAAACAACTTTCGCTGATGTTTGTTTTCTGCTTCTTCTCTGGCTGTGATGCGAGCCCATTCCCGATCCGTGTAATACGGTTGGGAAACATCCTTGTTTATTTGTACATTTCGCGCCACTCCAAATCTCCTCTTTCTAATGATTTTAGCAGTATTTCCGCAGACGCAATATTGGTAGCCAGCGGGATATTATGAATATCACACATACGGATTACTTTAGTAATGTCCGGTTCTGTTACCTTTGGGGTATCCGGATTGCGCAGAAAAATAACAAGATCCAGTTGATTTTGTTCGATCATTGCACTCATCTGCTGCTCTCCGCCCACATGCCCTGCAAGAAATTTATGTACTGGAAGACCAGTAGCTTCCTCAACAAGGCGTCCTGTTGTTCCGGTGGCATATAGTTCATTTTTTGTTAAAATTCCCCGATAAGCAATGCAGCAGTTCTGCATTAATTTTTTCTTTGCGTCATGCGCAATTAATCCTATATTCATTTGAAATACCTCCCTCAATATTTTCGCGTCTGCAATCCGATATTTAACACGATCCCCAATCCAATACAAAAGCTGACCAGTGAGGTCATTCCGTAGCTGACAAACGGCAGCGGTATACCTGTGTTCGGCATAAGCCCTGTGGCAACGCAGATATTAATAAAACTCTGAAAGACGATCAGAGCCGCCATGCCGCAGCAGATCAGACTCCCCGCCATATCCTTGGCTTTGCGGCCAATATGAATGCATTCAAATGCAATTAACAGCTCCAAAATAACGATCAGAACGCATCCTAAAAAACCAAGTTCCTCTCCGGCTACCGCAAAGATAAAGTCTGTTTGAGATTCTGAGATAAAATTACCGTTCTTCACAGAGGAAACCATATTATTATTTAATCCCTTACCGTAGAGCTGCCCGGAACCGATAGCAATGATAGAATTTTGCTGCTGTCTTGCAAGGTCCGGGAATTCCTCCGGTCGAAGCCAGGAAAGAATGCGTTTCAACTGATACTCTTCGATCAATGTCTGTCCAGGACGCAGAATAATGCTGAAAAATACTACTGCCACCGGAACGATAACCAGCAAGATGCCTCCAATAATTTTATAACTCAGCCCGGCAACAAATATTATAGCACAAAATGTCAGCGCTGTGACAATTGTTGTGGACAGATCCGGCTCTTTATAGATCAAAAACAGCGGAATGCCCAAAAGGATCAGCGCGATAAGGATAACTTTCCAGGTATTTAAATGATCTTCCTGTCTGGCAAAAAAGTCTGCAAAAAATAATACAAGAATGATCTTTACGATATCAGAGGGCTGAAAACGAATACCGATATTTATCCATCGTGTTGCGCCACCGATATTGACCCCTAGGAACAATACTGCTACCAGCAGTACGTTGCCAACCAGGTAATAAAGCCAGGTAAAATTCAACAGCCAGGTATAATCTACCAGTGATATGATCACCATCAGCACCAGGCCGAGAATTAATCCATAAGCCTGACGGCTCTGAGAGGATTCCTGGGCACTGCCTATGATCATAATTCCCAGCACCGAGAGGGCTGTGACCCAGATAATCAGGCTAAATCTATAATCCTTTAATTTGTATTGTCTTAACATATGGTACCCCTTGTTTCAGTTCCTGAATAAGATTCAGTCGAATCTCTTTTGTGGCCTTTACATTTATATATCTGGAAAGTATCTCTAAAATATCTCTCTGCATGTTCTGGAATTGTTCAGATGAACATTCCAGATAATCCGAAGCAATGGTCTGTTCCAGGCGAATCCTTGCGATATCGCCGGAAGTTTTTGGCTTGAGGGAACGGATTCTTTCCATAGGGTCACCTCACGCTTTTTTCTTAAAGAAAGAGGAAAGACGCTTTTTCATAGAAACCGAGTGTTCCAGATTTAACAAAGGAACCGTTTCCCCTTCCAGTCTGCGGCAAATGTTGATATAAGCCTGTCCTGAAACCGATTCTGTTCCGGCTACGGCCTCTCCGTGATTCGATGCGACTACGATGGCTTCCTCATCCGGAATGGCACCAAGAAGATCAGCACCAAGAATATCGATAACATCCTCCACGGACATCATATCTCCTCGTTTTACCATGTCCATCCGGATACGATTTATTATAAGGGAGATATTTTTTATCCCATCCGCTTCCAAAAGCCCAATGATGCGGTCTGCATCACGGATAGCGGAAACTTCCGGTGTCGTTACTACAATAGCACGATCGGCAGCGGCGCAGGCATTACGGAATCCCTGCTCAATGCCAGCCGGACAATCAAGGATAATATAATCAAAGATCGGCTTTAAATCATCCGCCAGTTTTCTCATCTGCTCTGGAGAGACTGCAGATTTATCTCTTGTCTGTGCTGCCGGCAGAAGGTACAGAGTAGGATAACGTTTATCCTTTATCAGAGCCTGTCTTATGCGGCAATTTCCCTCAACTACATCCACAAGATTATAAATGATTCGGTTTTCCAACCCCATCACCACATCCAGATTGCGCAGACCGATATCCGTATCGATCAACACAACCTTTTTGTTCATCCGTGCCAACCCGGTGCCGATATTTGCGGTAGAAGTAGTCTTTCCCACACCGCCTTTTCCTGATGTAACGACAATTACTTCACACATGATTTGATACTTCCTCTCTGATTTCTGTCAGATCTTCCTGCCTTATCCTTCAGTCCCCTCATCGGGGGAAGTATTTATCAGATCCGAAAAGGAGCTGCCGGAAAGCGGCTCCATTTTCAGATGTTCATCCTTTATATAGACGATTTTCGGATCAATTTCATATTCTCCGGTATCCGTCTTCTTTGTAATGGCGCTTCTGGCTGTTTTGTCGGCAATGCGCACCTGCCGGGGCTTCATGATAAGAGCAGCTGCAAAACAGCGGTTGTTGCCGGCTGCACCGGCATAAACACTTCCCATACAACAGCCAAGCACCACAATATTTCCTTTAGAGATGATCTGTGCCCCAGGATTCACATCTCCCAGAACAATCACGCTTTTTTCCATCTCCAATACCTGCCCGTTCAGCAAGGTTCCCCGGTAAAATTGCCCGTCATTTTCTTCATCTGCCTCCAGAGTACGGGTCACTGCTTCTTTATAATACTCTTCTTCTTCTTTCTGTTCATCCACCAGACAAATGATTTCCAGCGGTGCATTTGATGTGATGGCATACACCATCTGTCGTTCTTGTTCACGAGTAAGCACGCGTCCCCGGAATGTCAGTGCCATTCGCGCGTTTTTAAAAAATCTGGCGGCATTCCGAAATTTATCTCCTACATCCTGAAGGAGTTCCGAGAAAGGCATGTCCGGATCCAGTATCAATATCAGGCCATAGGCATTGCTCTTAATTATTACTGAGTTGCGGTTGATCATAACGCACCTCCTCTCTGAGCGTTTATAGCATAGAAGTTTAGTCTGTACGCGTATTTCCGGCGTCCACGATCGTGGCATGTCCGGTAATCAAGGCTGCCTCATTACTGGTGCCAAAATAATAGGAAATAACATCTCTTGCTATAGCCGCAGCGTTAGCGGAAGAATAACCGTTTGCCACTCTAACTGCCAGCGCAAGTTCCGGGACATCGTAAGGAGCATATCCAATAAACTCAGCATGGTTTGGCTTGTCGGTGGACTCCTGTGCTGTTCCGGTCTTGCCGGCTACTGCCACCCCATTGTAATTCTGGAAGACTTTATGGGACTGAACCACGCCTCGCATACCGGTGTGAATAGCGTTCCACAGGATTTCCGGAATATCTAGTGTACTGTGTACCTTGGACTCGTTGGTGTCAATGGTATTACCGTTGGAATCAGTCACTCGGTCAATCAGCGTCAGATCATAGCAGGTACCGCTGTTGGCGATGGTAGATACATATCTTGCCAGCTGCGTTACCGTATATGCGTTGTTACTCTGTCCCATGGCCATACGTACCGCATCGTAAGTGGCCGGATGCGGCGCAGTTTCCGGGACCTCCACTCCGGATTTGGAATCCAGACCATACATGGAAACATATTTCATTAACGTATTCACTCCGGTGTCATCATCATAGGTTCCGCTGATCATGCTTAGTCTGTAACCGATAGTATTGAAATAATAGTTACAGGAATCTTTGATGGCAGTAGATAAGGTTTCTGAACCGTGAATACCGCCTTCGTTGTAGATCCAGCAGTTGATAGGACGGTCGGGATCCGCGTCTTTAAACTGACCGCTGCAGTAGATCCCCTCATCTACAGATACCTGGCTTTCCATGACACCTGCAGTTGCAGTTACAATTTTGAATGTCGAGCCGGGAGCTAATATTTCCTGGGTAGCCCTGCTATAGAACGGTGAAGACAGATCAATAGATAGTTTATAAAAATAATCCGTATCCATTTCGTTCACCAGCCGGTTGTTATCGTAACCCGGATAAGTAACGCAGGCTCTGACATCTCCGGTATTTGGATCGGTAATCACAATGGCGCCGGAACAGGGATTTAACGCCAACTGTGCCGGGGTAATTTCCAGATCATAGATCTTTTGCATGATAAAGGAGAATGCACTGAGGGAACCATCGGAAAGCGCATCATAATCAGACTCATTCATATCTAATACGCCCTGATCAAACAGAAGCAGGCACACCTCTGCTCCGGACAGGCTCTTTTCTTTTAACATATATCGGAATACTCTCTTACAGAAGTTTGTATCCTTGGAAAGATATTCCGCAATATAATCCGCAAGTACGGTGTAGACTTCATTGGCATCAAGATATGCAGAATCCTCCGTGATGCCGTTGATATCGATCCAATTTTTTGAGATAGCATAAGTTAAAAATTCTTGAAGACTAATGGTTTCCTCTTCGCTCCATTTCTGCCAGGTCAGATCCGTCTCATCGATGGCATCGGAATTTAAAATACCGGTCTCAGTCAGCATGGTTTTTACGATGTATGACTGGTACACCTGCATTTCCTCCGTCAGATCCTTATACACTGTTGGAGATGAGGTGGTAAGCTGATCCTTGATCTCCCGAAAAATAGAGGCTGCTTTTGACAGAAACGCCTGATATACATGCGTTTCATTCTCGGAAGCATTCTTTGATGACAAATGGTTGACATCCAGCACATTGTTCTCAAACAAAGAAAAATACACATCATAAACCGGAATACGGACTTCATCTGCCGAAGTGATCCATTCTGTGGCGATGGATTCTGTATCAATGACATTACTGTAAACAATACCTGCTATGTACTGTTCCAGGATATGGTAAGCCACTTTCTGAAGATTGCTGTCCAGTGTAAGGTATAGGGAATTTCCAGCCTGGGGCTCCACTCTGGATTCTATGCTGAGAGTACGTCCCATATTATCTACATAGAGGGTCTCGGAACCTTTGTCTCCCTGCAGGGAAGTTTCCATTACCTTCTCCAGCCCCACTTTTCCCACGATATCACCGGAGCTGTAGGAATCATCTTCTTTTTTTAGTTCTGCCAGTTCTTCCGCAGAAACCTGTCCGGTGTAACCAATAATTGGGGCAAAGTATTCCGCATCATTATAAACGCGCAGGTAGTCTTCCACTACATCAATACCGTAGAGTTCCTCTGCATTTTCCAGCAGCTGAGACACCGTTTTTTCACAGACATCTTTCGCAATGGTAATGGAATTGTAACGTTGATAGCTGTTGGCCGCCAGTTCACTTCGAAGATAAACAAGCTGAAGAATTTCCTTTGGGCTGTAGGAATCCGGTAATCCGTATTGCTTCCGCTCGGCATCTGTTATCTTTTCATCCAGAATACCATAATATTGTGTGGTACACAGCATCTCAATCATATCGTTAGCTGAGATATTCTTTTCTTCATCCGTTAGGGCACTGCTCTTGAGGTCCTCGGAAGGTGCGTCTATGTAGATTTTACCGAAGATATCTGCCTTAAAACGGCTGAGGGTAAAACCGGTGCAGGTATATTCATAACTTCTGTCTTCTGCCAGTTGGATTTTAAAATCATCTACGATCTTATCCCCGTGGCTTTCAATTAGTTTAATTGCGCGATAGAGAATACTGTTCAGGCTCAGGTTTCTCACATGGGTACTTTCATAAGAACCACTATCCTCAAAAGTCACAGAATAGGCCAGACGATTGTAGGCAAGCAGTTCTCCGTTACAGTCATAGATCTCACCCCGGGTACTGTTAAGAACCCGTTCCTTTTTGATAGAGAGGGCAAAATTGTTCAGATAATCCTCGCCGTTTACGATCTGTAACGTGAACAGCCGCTGTATCAGAACACAGGTAAGCATCATCAATAGTATGGTTAAAATTATAATACGGGTTTTTGAACCCCTGGATAACGAACTTTTCGCTTTTTTAAACAAGATTGTCGATACTCCTTTTTCTATCTTATCTCTGGGCGGATCAGCATTCCTTAGAAAGACTCTGGTTCAGATGATAAAGCAGCCGGTAAGTCAAAATGGTCAAAATTATGGTATATAATGCCTCCGGAATTATGATTCTACCAAGGTAGAAGAAAAAATCAATTCTTCCCCGCAGAAGAAAGGTAAAAATGTAACATACCGTTCCGTAGATCAGATCTGCAACGAAAACCAGCAACAGAGGTGTCTTGATATCATCATCATAAAATATCCGGTAGAAATGCCCTGCCAGATATCCGATCCACATGTAGATAAGCGCGTAAAAACCAACTGTAGAAAACGAAAACAGATCACAGCATAGTCCCGCAAAAAAACCGGTGAGCATTCCGCTCTTCCTTCCACGCATTAAGCCAAAGGATACAGTGATGATCAAAAGCGGGTTCGGTTTGATAGAGGCGATCCGAAGCCACTGGAATACGCCGCACTGCAGGAAAGTACACACTATAATTAAAATTGCCATTGTTATTTTCCGCTTCATGTGCAGCCACACTCCTTTCTTGCATTTGCTGTATTTCTACTCCGACCTTGGCGCCGTCAGTATATTAGAATCCTCAGTCTCATCTTCCCCGTCATCATCGTGTTTTTGACCCTCATTCAGATCATTTACAACCTGATCCTTTTCATTTGCGTCCTCCGGACTGGCGACATAATCTTTCAGTTCCAGAATTACCAGAACCTCCTGAAGATGTCTGAAATCAACCACTGGGGTGATCTGACCGGATTTGGTCAGATTATTTGCATCATTACTCAGCTCGCAGATATAGCCGATAAGAATCCCCGGCAGATACTTCTCACTGATATTTGATGTGACTACCTTGTCCCCAACATGTACTTTACTATTTTCATCTGTCAATTTCACCAGGCTTAAAGTCCCCTCATCGATGAGCTGCAGATTTCCTGCTATAATACAGGTATCCGAGGTGGTGGCTACCATTGCGCTTACATTGCTGTTGTCATCAATGATGGAGCGGACAATCGCCCAATGGGGGCCGACCTCCGTCACGATTCCCACCAGACCGCCGCCTGCAATGACATTTGCGTCTACTTTGATACCGTCGTTAGAACCCTTATCAATTGTAAAGCGATTGAACCAGTTTCCGCTGTCCTTGGAAATAACTCTGGCACCTACCTTTTCGTAATCACTGTACTGCTCCCCTAATTCCAGAAGCTGTCTCAAGCGTGATAATTCTTCTTTTTCCAGTACCAGCTGGCTGTTTTCTGCTGTGAGCGTATCCACTTTTTCCTGTAAAGCAGCATTCTCTTCCCGCAGAGAAGCGGCGTCGGAAAAATTTACGGTAAATCCTGATAGCCAGCTCCCCAATCCATTAATTCCCTTTTGAACCGGCGCAATAAAAATACCAGTGGCCTTTTTAACCGGACTGAAGGCTGATTCCTTCAAAAAAGAAACGGCGATCAGCGCAGTACACAATATACTTAACAGAATGAGCCAGACTCTGTCAGTCTGCTTGTCACTATTCTTTCTTTTCATAAGTATCCTGCCTTTACATCAGAGCCTGGGGGCGTAGGTCAGCCCCTTCAGTTCTTTATTATTTATGATTTCCACCAGTCCCCGGACGGTGCTGTTTTTCGGATCCTGTATGTGATAGATGGGAAGTCCGATTTCCTTTTGTATATAGATGGGCAGATTCAGCAGCATAGATACACCGCCGGTCAGGAATATCCCTTCTTTCGCAATGTCTGTCATGATCTGAGGCGGTGTGCGCCCGTAAACGGATTTCACATTCTCTACAATGGAATCAATGGTATCAATAATGGCTACACTTACCGCCAGGGACGGTATCATGTCCGATTTGGGCAGTCCTGACAAAGTATGGATGCCAAACACTTTTTGTTCCAGCCTAGGTCCGTTGATCATGAATGCCAGATTATTTTTCAGCCGCTCTCCGGTCTTCATCCCTATATTGATATTAAACTTTCTGCGTACCATAGTGCAGATATCTTCATCCAGTTTCTTACCGCCGGTCTTCAGCGTTTGTCCAAGAATCACATTTCCGTTGGAGATCACAGAGATTTCCGTGGTATCTGCTCCAATATTCACGATCATATGACCACCAGAGGAAAGCACCGGCAATCCGATACTTACCGCATCTGCCATACCTTTGTCTACGAGGCGTATTTTGCTTGCATTGATGCTGCCGCTGAGTACATTAAAGAAAGCCCGTTTTTCCACCGGAGTGACGTTGCTTGGAACCGCCATACAGATGTCGGAACGTGTCTGTGCAAAAGAAGTGAATTTTTTCAGCGTATGCAAAAGAACCAGCTCCATGTTTGTGGCACTGGCTATAACTCCGTTTATCATAGGGCACGAAACTTCTACGTTAACAGGATTTTTTTCGTACATTTCGTAAGCGGCATCACCTATTGCAAGTACCTCAGACTGATTGCGTACAGCGATCATATTCTTGCATTCCATAAATTTTTTACCGCTTTTATCGCGTATTTTAATCGTATCTGTGCCTAAATCTATTCCACAAATATTCTGAAACAGCATATAAAAATATCCCCTTAAACTTCTGTCAGAGCAGATCCAGAAGCCTGAAACTGACAGCCTGATGATCCCCTATAATAATATGATCCAGCAATTCAATCCCCAAAAGTTCCCCGCTATGTTTCACTCGATCCGTGAGACGGATATCCGCCTCACTGGGTTCGGGATTTCCGCTGGGATGATTATGTAAAAGGATAATAGAAACCGCATGATGGCGAAGCGCACACAGAAAAATTTCCCTTGGCGAGATTATGGTAGCATTCACTGTTCCCTTGGAAATCACTTCCTCCCCCAGAAGTTTTCCCTTGCTGTTCAGCATGATCAAAAGGAGCTTTTCCTGCTCTTCATGCCTGAAATCTTCCATGTAGTATTCAGCTACGCTTTCCGGTTCGGTAAAACTCAGGCTTGTCCCTGCCTGCTCTTTTGCCATTCTTCTGGACAGCTCGGCAATGCATTTTAGCTGTATTGCCTTCACTTTGCCAATACCTTTCATCTTCATGAGTTCGGCTAAAGAAAGATGATAGATGCCCAACAAACCGGACTCGGCGGATTGTGTCAATATTTTTCTGGACAATTCAATGGCAGGTTCCCCCCTGGAACCTGTCCTTAAAATAACGGACAACAGCTCTGCATCTGTCAGGCTATTTGCACCTGATGTCCAGCATTTTTCGTAAGGCATCTCCTGTTTGGGGAGATTTTTCATGGTCGTTTTATGCGGTTCGTCCAATTAAGTTTACCTTAACACTCTCTCACACAGGACTATTATTTCATCATTTGTGAAGAAAGTCAATGCTAAATTTGGAGGCAATGGCTTCAGCCACACGGATGCCATCCAGGGCAGCTGACGTGATACCTCCCGCGTATCCTGCACCTTCTCCGCAGGGGTAGATTCCGTTGAAATTACTTTCTAAAGCATCATTGCGTGTGATTCTTACGGGGGATGAAGTGCGGCTTTCCACTCCGGAAAGAAGCGCGTCATCGTCCGAAAATCCCCTGATCTGCCATCCAAATGCCTCCATCCCTTCTTCAATGGAGTTGCTGACCCGTTCAGGAAAAATGGAACGCACGTTGGCGGGAATATAGGCGCCTTTCATCTGCGGAATTATATTTCCCAGACTCTCTGATGCAATATTTTGCAGAAAATCCGAGAAACGCTGCACAGGAATTTTTCCTTTGCCTATTTCATAGGCTTTCTGCTCCAGTTTCCGCTGAAATTCCAGACCATCCAGGGGGTTTTCTCCACCGAAATCATCCGGGGATACAGTCACTACTATGGCGCTATTGGCATTTTTACCGCCTCTGTCATGGTAGCTCATTCCGTTCACCGCCAACAATCCAAGTTCGGAGGAAGCGTTTACCACATAGCCTCCGGGACACATGCAAAAAGAATATACGCCACCGCCTTCTTTGAGCTTATGAGTGAGCTTGTAAGGAGCTGCCGGCATTTCATACGGGCACCCATCTCCATACATAGCATTATCGATCCACTTCTGGGGATGTTCCACCCGGACACCAACGGCAAAGGATTTTGCGATCATATCAAACCCATGGTTATATAGCATTTGAAACGTATCTCTGGCGCTATGCCCGATGGCGAGTACAACAAGCCTGGTTTCTATATCTTGTGGCCTTCTTTCGCCAGCACACAAGTCACTCATTCTTTCGTCTTGTGGCATTGTTTTTTCAACACGCAAGATATAGTGCCCATCTTTTCCGCTTTCGATGTTTTTGAGCTGATGTTCGAAGAGTACTTGTCCGCCAAGAGATCGGATCTCCTCTCTTATGGTTCGAACTACATCCGTAAGTACGTCCGTGCCGATGTGAGGCTTATAGCTGTATAGGATAGACGGATCTGCCCCGGCTTCGACAAAAGTTTTCAGAACAAACCGAATTCTTCCCTTTGGATCTTTTACGGATGTATTTAGTTTCCCGTCGGAAAAAGTGCCGGCGCCCCCTTCTCCGAACTGAACATTAGAATTAGGGTTCAGTTCTCCCGTGTCCCAGAAATGTTCCACACTCTTTTGGCGCTTCTGAACTTCTTCTCCCCGTTCCAGTAAAATAGGACGAAAACCTGCCCTTGCCAGCATCAGTCCACAGAACAGACCGGCAGGTCCGGTACCAACTATCACAGGCGGCAAGTCCAATTTTTCCTTTCCATTGGATGGAAAATGATACTCTATTTTAGTAACTCTGCTAATTTTGTTTTTACTCCTCTGTCTTAAAATTTGATTTTCATGGCTGCATTTTACATCTACCGTATAAACATAATAAATATCCGGCTTTTTTCTGGCATCAACAGACTGGCGGATGATTTCATAGGAAAACGGCTGCGAGTCACGCAGCCGCAGGCTTTTTCGTATCGCGTTTTCTAAATCTTTTTCGGCGTGATCCGGCCGCAGTTTTAACTGTTCTATTCTAAGCATAGATTTTTCTCCGTTTTCTGTATTGATTGCACTCATTCTGTGCTTTCCCGAAATCGTATTTCGTTTTCCTTTGATGGGTCTGCGCTCTTTCTGGCAGCATGAGTTCCTGCCACATAACCGCTGGACCATGCCCATTGCAGATTGTATCCGCCGCAGGGACCGTCTATATCCAGAATCTCTCCCGCCATGGAAAGTCCAGGGCATATTTTTGAATTTAATGTCTCTGCTTCTACCTCCTCCAGGGCTACCCCTCCGGTGCATACCTGGCATTGTTCAAAATCCCTGGTCCCATGGATGGGAAGCACAAGATTTTTGATCACATAAGCAAGGCTTGACAGCTGTTTTTCTGTGATATTTCCAGCCTTCATAGAAGATTTCATCCTCATCTGCTCCAACACAGCGCTCATCAGTTTTGCAGGGAGAAGACCGGAAAATGCCTGACCTGCCGTTTCCTCGCTGTAACGCTCTGTCAATTTTCCTAAGACAGACCGCAATTCTACAGACGGTATTTCTGGCAGAAAATCCAGGATCACTCTGACTTTATTACCGTTATACAGCGCCCGAGAAGCAAAACGGCTGACCTGGAATACCACAATTCCGGAGATACCATTATCCGTCCATTGCAGTTCTCCCGTATCCTGTGCCAGTGTCTCCCAAGAAGCATTTTCTTTGCCGTTTCCAGCCATAACACATAGCGATATCTTTGCGTGGCATCGCACCCCGAAGCAGGCAGCAAAGGAATTTCCTTTTACGGTCAAAGCTGTCAGAGCCGGAAGGACAGGCACGATCGAGTGACCGATCTGCTTCGCCAGAGTGTAACCGCTTCCATCGGAACCGGTAGAGGAAATCGCCCTGGAACCACAGGCAAGAATCAGATAATCACAGCGGTAAGTCCAGCTGGCGGTATTGACATCCCACCATCCGTCCCGCCAGGTGGCGCTTAAGATCTTTTCTGAAAATTTCAGCTTTACTTTTAAGCGCCTTAGCTCCTGCAGTAAAAGTTCCAGTACGCTGGATGCCTGTCCGGTGTATGGATAAACATAGCCGTTTTTATCCATGGTCAACAGACCAAGCTCCTCAAAAAATGCCAGCGTATCAGAAACAGAAAACTGTTCAAATATGCCTGATGCCAATTTTCTCACGGTTTCCGGATCGGTTCCATAATAGCTCCTGGGAAGCTTCGGATCTAAATTCGTCAGATTACAGCGGCCGTTTCCGGTCATCAAAAGTTTTCTTCCGGGCTTTTCCTTCGCCTCCAGAATAGTAACTTTCGCTCCCTCCCTGGCAGCTGCTATGGCAGCCAGCATCCCGGCCGGTCCGCAGCCCGCTACGATGATCTCTCTCATAATATCCTCCGTTTACAACTGCGATTTCTTAATGTCAACTGCCCCGCTTTCCATCAATTTCTGCAGGGACATTAAGATCCCGAGTTTTGCGTGTTCCCAGGTAAGTCCCCCCTGGAAGTAAACCGCGTAAGGCGGTTTGATGGGGCCGTCCGCGCTCAGTTCGATGGAGGATCCCTGAACAAACGCTCCTGCCGCCATGATCACATCACTGTCGTATCCCGGCATCGCCCAGGGTTCCGGCGTGACATAGCTGTCCACCGGAGCCGCAGCCTGAATCCCCTTGCAAAATTCTATGACGCCCTCCGGAAAGCCAAATTCCACTGCCTGAATAATATCATAACGGGGCTCACTGCCGTTTGGAACCACTTTAAATCCCAATGCCTCATAGATATTTGCGGCATAGATAGCGCCTTTCAGTGCGGCGGCGGTTACCGTTGGCGCCAGGAAGAATCCCTGATAGAATGACCGCATCACTCCGAGGGAAGCGCCTACTTCCTTGCCAAGTCCCGGGGAAGTCAGACGGTATGCGGCATTTTCCACGCATTGATTGGTTCCGGCAATGTAGCCGCCGATGGGGGCCAGACCCCCTCCGGGATTTTTGATCAGAGATCCTACCACCATGTCTGCTCCGAAATCAGAAGGTTCCACCCGCTCTACAAATTCCCCGTAGCAATTGTCCACCATGCAGATGATATCCGATCGGATACTCTTCACAAAAGCGATAGCCTCCCCTATCGCTTCTACAGACAGCGTGGGTCTGGTGAGATATCCTTTTGACCTCTGAATTTCCACCAACCTTGTGTTGGGACGGATGGCATTTTTGATACCATCAAAATCAAATCTTCCGTCCGGCAGCAATTCCACCTGGCGGTAAGTAATTCCATACTCAGCCAAAGAGCCGTTGGAGGGGCGGATGCCAATGACCTCTTCCAAAGTATCGTAGGGTTTTCCACTGATGGAAAGCAGCTCATCTCCCGGCCTTAAATTTCCTGCCAATGCAATGGCCAGGGCGTGGGTTCCACAGGTAATCTGCGGACGCACCAGGGCAGCCTCTGTATGAAACGTATCTGCATACACCTTCTCCAGATCATCCCTGCCGATATCGTTATATCCGTAACCGCTGCTGCCGTTAAAATGGTCGGCGCTGACGCGGTTTTTCTGCATCGCGTGAATCACCTTCAATTGATTATACTCTGCGGTTTCATCTATCTTCGCAAAGCGGTCTTTCAGTTTTTCCTCAATAGTTCTTCCAAACTGATAGACTTCCGGCGAGACGCCCATAAGCCGGTACATCTCTTCTATGTCAATATTAATTTCTGCACTCATTTTTATTTACTGCCTTTCCAATAGTTTTTTCTCCTCTCTCAATCTACCACTTTTAGGGTGAGATGTCACTATAAAATTCACCACGGATTAAGCTTAACTGGGTGTGCCTGTATAATCCACTAGCCCGCCGATCGGGTTACTGTCCAGGTAATTTCTCAGACTATTGTTTCCTGAGAATCACGGATAACATGTAGGCCCTCACAGCCCAGCAGGTCCGCCAACGCGTCAAACCGGAACGGATCCTGCGAGATATCGTCAAATGATACCCCGCAAATCGCCGCTTCTGCCTTGAACATGGACTGGTTCAGTTCCGAATCCCGCTTCCCTCCGGCTGCTTCATACTTGGCCGCGGCTTTCCAGTACTCCTTCATCATGTCTTCCGTGGCTTCCCCGGCAGCCCCTCTGCTGATCCTCTTTTAGATCTTCTCCCTCCGGTTCTCCCAGACCGGCATAGGCGGCGCAGGCCCTGCTCCAGATCTCATTTTCCGCTGTGATAGAGTAATTCCCACTCTCCCTGAGGGCTTGGACCTTAAGTTCTGCCTCGTATCGTATGCGGTAGGCCTTCCAGTCGGCTCTGTCCGAGTTATCGATGCTCTTCGTATAGTTCAGGCCGGATTTGATCCCCTCATAGTACCCGGCGGTCGCTCCGGCAGCTGCACCATACCGGGCGGCCTCGCTCACGGTTGTGGCATACTGGGCCGCGCTGCTGCCCGCTTTTGCTCCCGCAACGCCGCCGGAGATGACGCTGCTCACGCCGGCAACTGCCGCCTGGAACTTATTTGCCCCCATATTTTGCGCGCTTGTCGCAGCTGCCTGGTATGCGGACTGTGCTCCCGCAGCAAGCCCTGTGATACCGCCTACTACGGTCTTTATGTCATTTCCGCTCGGGTCCCCCAGCTGAACCGGATCGTTGATACAGTACAGATACCGGTTCAGCGTCTGCGCATGGAAGACGTATCCCCGGACGGCGTCTTTCTGCCCGAACCGCATCATGGCGGGTTCATAAATATGTCTTCGACATATTTAGCTCCGCAAGGATGCGCACTCCGCTTCGCTGCGGCGCGGTATAATTTCTTTCGAAATTATACCTATCTTGCCCTCAGATCCGCCATACTGGTGGAAGCTGGTGGAAGCGTCGTAATACTCCGCGTTATAAGTGTAACCGGATGTCTGTGGCTGCGCGTACTGTTCCCCAAAAGGCGTGTACCGATAGTCCTGCGCGGTCCCATCACTCACCGCCTGAATCACACTGCCCCTCACATCATATACATACTGAGTCTTCTTATCTTCCCCGTCCGAAGACTGGTAAGACGCTAAGCGTTCCAGGCCATATTCATACGCGGTCGAATTGCCATTTTCGGTGCTGGTCAGCACACTGTAATAGGCCGAAAGGATATCATAGGTGTACCGAGTGGTAACCGTCCCCCCATTTTCTTCCTTCACCGATAATTCTGCCTCAGGCTCTGCCTTCCCTGAAATGATCCCTTCCAGCGTTGCCCTTGAGGACTCGCCTGCTGTCGTTTTCTCTGTCAGCATGCCCATCGGCGAATAAGCATAATCTACCGTATATCCGTCATACCCTGTGTACTTTACCAGGTTCCCCGCCGCGTCGTATTCGTAAGTGTCCCTCTGCTGTCCGTTCCATACTTTGTCGGTCAGGTCCCCATTCGCGTTATAGGTGTAGTCGATCCTTCCATATGCGCTCTCCATGCCCACCATCTGGTCTGCCGCATTGTAGCTCATGTGGATCTGGATATCACCCGCCTGCTTTAACGTCATGTTGCCAGCCGCGTCATAGCTGTAGTTCTCCGAATATCCGTCACTGGTGGCGAAAGAGCTGATCCTGCCCAGCGCGTCATAACTGTAATTGCTGGTGACCGTGCTGCCCTGTTCGCTGCGCTTCTCCCGGATCAGATTACCGCGCAGGTCGTAGCTGTATTCCAGGTCAATGGAAGTATCTCCCGTTACGCTCTGGCGGACGATATTTCCGGCTGCGTCATATTCGTATGTGGTTTTCAAGGTGCTGCCGGATGTTTCGGTCCGCCGTCCCAGGGCATCGTAGCTGTAATGGGTTTCTTCCCCATCCGGTCCGGTGACCCTGGTCATCCTGCCCTGAGCGTCATAGTCATAGGCAGCTTTCCTGCCATCCGGATAGGTCAGGCTGGTCCGATTTCCTGCCCCGTCATAGCCGTATTGTACCACATCGCCGGACGGATAGGAAACTAAGATGAGATACCCGTTATCGTCATACTGGTACTGGATCCTTCCATCCGCGTCTTCTGCCGCGGTGACCCTCCCGGCCTCATCATGTTCAAAGGTAGCCACCCGGCCATCGGAATATTCCTCCCTGGTCACCTGGCCATTCTTATCATAAGTGTAGCGCACGGCGGTTCCATCCGGCTTTGTCACGGTATCCAGACGGTTCCCTGACGTGTAGGTATAGGCCGTCGTATTGCCAAGCGCATCCGTCTCACGCAGCAGGTTGCCTGAGGCATCGTACTCATAAGCAGTCTCATGTCCCAGCGCGTCAATGACCTTTGAGACATTGTCCCTCCGGTCGTACTCGTAGCGTGTGGTTCCGCCCAGGGCGTCCGTGACTGCGGACAGCCTTCCCACTGCGTCATACTGATACCGTGTCTCATTCCCCAGCGCGTCCGTTTCACTGACCACATTCCCATTCAGATCATGGTCCGCGCTGATCCGTACGCTGTCGGCGTACTCCATCGCTGTGATCTGTCCTGACGCGTCATATTCATAGTGCACCGTATTGCCAAGCGCATCGGTCTCGCTGATCATGTTGCCGAAAGCATCATATTCATATCTTGTAGACGCTCCCTGGAACGTCTTTTTCACCAAACGGCTCAGAGCATCGTATTCATAGGTTGTCTGCTCGCCGCCGCTTTCTATCCGGGCCACATTTCCTATCGCGTCATAGCCATACTCCACCTCTGCTCCGTCCCTGCTCACCTTCCTGCTCAGCCTGCCCAGGGCGTCATAGGTATAAGTGTCACGGGTGCCGTCTGCGTAGGTGATATCTGTCATATGTCCCAGCACGTCATATCCGAAGGAGGTAGCGCTGCCCTGTTCATCCGTCATCTGCATCAGATTGCCCGCCATATCATAGGCATAGTCTGTGGCCGCTCCATCGGATGCCGTGGAAATCATATGCCCCATCTCATCATAGGCATACTCCGTTTCCACACCGTTTTCGTCCGCCACGGACAGCAGGCGGCCCGCGCCATCATAGCGGTAACTGGCCTGCGTGCCATCCGGCCAGGTGATCTTCGTGACATTGCCCAACGTATCATAAGAGAACTGTGCCTCCTGTCCCAGTGCATCCGTCATGGCAATGACGTTTGATAGCGCGTCATAGGTATAAGAGATTTCTCCGCCCAGTGCGTCTGTCTGCTTTGTTACCCGTCCGAGGGCGTCATATTCATAGGTCACTTCTCCGCCATTTTTCTGGGTAACCGTAACGGCAAGGCCCCGGCTGTCATATTCAACACCGCTGGTATACCCCAGTGCGTCTTTTGATGCGATTACTGCGCCGTTCAGGTCATATCCGTATTCCGTGACATTTCCAAGGGCATCCGTCACCGATGTTACATTCCCTGCCGCGTCATAGGTGTAGGAAGTGCGTGCGCCATTGGCGTCTGTCATGGCGGTTTTGCGGCTTAATGCGTCATACTCATAGCACGTTACGCCTCCAAGCGGATCGGTAACACAAAGCAGGTTGCCCAGAGCGTCATACTCATAGCGCGTTCTATTTCCCAGGGCGTCCGTCTTGGTAGTGAGCATACCCAGGGCATTGTACTCATATCGTGTGACTCCGCCGTTTGGATTGCGCCGGCTGACCAGGCGGTCCATAGAATCATAAGTATTTTCCAGCCGCGCGCCGTTGGCATAAATCCATGCAGTCAGATTTCCGGAGGGATCGTACTCAAACTCATCCCGCACACCACTGCCGTCCGTTTCCGCTATGACAAGTCCCGTCACCGGGTCATACT
>CACYXH010000024.1 GCA_902778245.1 uncultured Lachnospiraceae bacterium
GAATGTCTATCTCATCTGTATTTACTGTCACATTTTTAGTCTTTACATCAACGTCTCTTTTTTTCATGACGGAAACCTCCTGATTTTTTTATTCTATGATGATAGTATCTGGATAATTTGATGTTTTATACAATAAATCATTTATGGCAAATCTGGAATTAGCTGCTTAAGGGACTATTTTTTTGTATGGATTTACGGTATAATGTAACACATGAGAATAGGTGAAACTAATTATAAGGAAATGTACAAAACCTGACGTAAAAAGATTGCCAAAGGTTTTTTGAAAGCTGATAAATGAAGGAGGCACTTTTATGGCCGGACATATTTGCGTTGGTCTGTTGGCTCATGTGGATGCGGGAAAGACCACATTGGCGGAGAGTATTCTCTATCTCACCCTTTCTGGACACCTACGAGCTGGAGAGGGCTAGGGGTATTACGATTTTTTCCAAACAGGCGGAGTTTACATTGGGGGGTCAGCAAGTCACGCTCCTGGATACACCGGGGCATGTGGATTTTTCTGCGGAGATGGAGCGCACCCTGCAGGTGCTGGATTATGCGGTCCTTGTAATCAGCGGGGCCGACGGCGTGCAGGGACATGTGCTGACGCTGTGGAGACTGTTAAAGCAATATCAGATTCCGGTGGTTTTATTTATTAATAAGATGGATCAGGAGGGAACCGACCGGGCGGCATTGATGGAAGAATTGCAGTCGCGCCTGGATGAACACTGCCTGTATTTTGGAACCGACCGGAATGAGGAGGAGTTTCAGGAAAACCTGGCGATGTGCGAGGAGGAAGTGCTGGAACGGTACCTGGAGAATGGCATTGTGCCGCGGGAGGACTGTGTCCGGCTGATCCGGGAGCGAAAAGTATTTCCCTGTTATTTTGGTTCTGCACTCAAAATGACCGGTGTGGAGGAATTTTTGCAGGGGCTGCAAAAATTGATGCAGGCGGCGGATTATCCGGAGGAGTTTGGGGCGCGCATCTACAAGATCGCCAGAGATGTTCAGGGAAACAGACTGACCTATCTGAAGGTCACAGGAGGATGCCTGAACGTGAAACAGCAGCTTCAGGGAACCTGGATCAATGCGGAGGGACAGGAAGAGATCTGGACAGAGAAAGCGGATCAGATCCGGGTATATTCGGGAGCGTCATTCACTGCGATACCGCAGGCCACGGCGGGTATGGTCTGCGCGGTGACCGGACTGACAAAAACATACTGCGGGCAGGGCCTGGGTATAGAGCAGGGGAACACGCTGCCGCTGTTGGAACCGGTACTGACGTATCAGGTGGAACTTCCGCCGGAGTGCGATATGCACGGAATGTATGGAAAACTTCGTCAGCTGGAGGAGGAAATCCCGGAACTGCATCTGGTCTGGAATGAGGCGGCCCAGGAAATCCATGTTCAGGTAATGGGCGAGGTGCAGATCGAAATATTAAAGAGTATGATCCGGGATCGTTTTGGCATTTGGGTAGAATTCGGTTCCGGCAGCATCGTCTATAAGGAAACGATTGCTGCGCCGGTGGAGGGAGTAGGGCATTTTGAGCCGCTGCGTCACTATGCGGAGGTGCATCTTCTTATGGAACCGGGTGAATCTGGCAGCGGCCTGCAGTTTGCCGCAAACTGCAGCACGGATGAACTGGATCTGAATTGGCAGCGATTGATTTTGACGCATTTGGAAGAAAAGCAGCACCGGGGCGTGCTGACCGGATCGGAGATCACCGATATGAGGATTACTCTGGTGGCCGGAAAAGCCCATCTAAAGCACACAGAAGGCGGTGATTTCCGCCAGGCGACCTACCGGGCGGTGCGCCAGGGGCTTCGGAGCACACAGAGCGTTTTGCTGGAACCGGCATACGAGTATCGCCTGGAACTGCCTATGGAGAATGTGGGACGGGCCATGGCAGATATCCAGAAAATGCAGGGGGATTTTTCCGGGCCACAGCAGGAGGGCGAGCTGGCGGTGCTGACCGGGACGGCGCCGGTAGCAAGGATGCGGGGATATCAGATGGAGGTGACGTCCTACACCCGGGGATGCGGACGGTTATTTTGCAGCCTGAAAGGATACGAGCCCTGTAAAAATCCGGCGGAGATCATAGAAGCCATTGGCTATGACCCTGACAGCGACACGGAGAATCCCACCGGGTCAGTTTTCTGCGCTCATGGAGCCGGTTTTGTGGTTCCCTGGGATCAGGTGCCGGATCATATGCATCTGGAGTATGTGACGCAGCCGGAGGGGAATGCAGCGATCATCCCGGAAGACGGAAGAGAAACTCTGGCAAATGCGAAAGAGATGTCTGCCTTCTCTCAGGATGGTACTTATCGAGGATATTCGGGTTCTTTTGGAAATGATAAAGAACTGATGGCAATCTTTGAGAGGACCTTTGGATCAGTGAAGCAGGAGCGTACCGGCTGGAGCCGCAGTGTGCGAAATTATGATGGCGGAGAATATCGGAGCAGCAAAAAACAGGAGGCGAAAGAACAGTACCTTCTGGTGGACGGCTACAATATTATCTATGGGTGGGATGATTTGAAGGAACTGGCGAAGATTAATCTGGAGGCCGCCAGAGGTAAGCTGATGGATATTCTGTGCAATTACCAAGGTTACCGGAAGATGCATCTGATTCTGGTATTCGATGCGTACAAGGTAGAAGGCGGCATGGGTGAGGTGCAAAAATATCACAATATTTATGTGGTATATACCAAGGAAGCGGAGACGGCGGACCAATATATTGAGAAGACGGTACATCAGATCGGACGTCAGTACGAAGTGACAGTGGCTACCTCTGATGCTGCGGAGCAGGTGATCATCTGGGGACAGGGAGCGAAGCGTCTGTCTGCGAAGGGACTGCGTAAGGAGATACAAGATACCTGCCTGGAACTGCAGGAGCAGTATCTGCAGCAGCGTACCGGCGGGAAAAATTATCTGTTTGAAAATCTGGAAGAAGATATGGCAGCGTTTTTGGAGGACGTGCGGCTGGGAAGGAAAACGATGGAATGAAGAAGGAAGAAAAGATACCATTTATTGACATGCACTGCGACACACTGATGCAGGCGTGGTTTCGCTTGAAAAGGGATATTTATCATTTCCCGTCTGCCATGGCGGATGTGCAGCGGCTCGCCCAGGGAGGGTGTAAGGCTCAGTTTTTTGCGATTTTTCTGCAGTCCATGCGGATGAAAAGAATTCTTGGACCATTGATGCAAAAAGATGATGCTTATATTGAAACATTAATGAGTACCTTTTATCGTACCCTGGAACGGCACAGCGGAGTGATTGCCTTTGCGGGCAACGCCCAGGATCTGGAGAGAAATCAGAAGGCAGGAAAGATCAGCGCCTTTCTGACCATAGAAGATGGCCGGGCAGTGCGCGGACGCATGGAGATGCTGGAGGAATATCACAAGAAGGGCGTTCGGCTTTTGGGACTTACCTGGAATTATCCCAACTGTTTCGGACATCCCAATAGCACAAATATCATTGAAATGAAAAGAGGACTATCTGATTTTGGAAAAGAAGCGATTGGAGAATTGAACCGATTGGGTATCGTGATTGATGTCAGCCATCTGTCTGATGGCGGGTTTTGGGATGTGGCAGAGCTTTCCCAGAAGCCGTTCGTGGCCAGCCATTCCAGTGCCAGAGCCCTCTGCCCCCATCCGCGAAATCTTACCGATGAGATGATACGGACTATTGGAGAAAAAGGCGGCGTTGTCGGTATGAATCAAAACCCTGAGTTTCTCTATCCCGACAGCCAGGAAAATCGTATCGAAGACCTGGTGGCGCATCTTCTTCATATCCGAAATGTGGGGGGCCGGGAATGCGCGGCGCTGGGCAGTGATTATGACGGCATTGACGGAAAACTATGCCTCAGGGGACCTCAGGATTATCAGAAACTGGCTCACGCCCTGAAAAAGGCTGGTTTGTCAGAAACAGAGGTAGAAGAAATCTTCTATAAGAATGTAGAGCGCGTGATACAGGATGTAATGAGATAGAAGAGGACAGACGGATGAATCAGTCTGTCCTCAAATATTGGCGCATAGTGCGCAGAGCGCTTTTCTCCAGGCGACTGACCTGTGCCTGGGAAATGCCGATCTCATTGGCTACCTCCATCTGGGTGCGGCCTTCGAAAAAGCGAAGCTCTACGATATGCTTTTCCCTTTCGTTAAGGCATTTCATAGACTCCGCCAGGGCGATGGATTCCACCCAGTTTTCTTCTTTATTTTTCTTATCGCTGATCTGATCCATTACATAGAGCGTGTCGCCGCCCTCCGTGTAGACCGGATCGTAAAGGCTCATGGGGCTTTGGATGGCATCCATGGCGAAAACAATGTCTTCCTTGGCGATGCCGATCTCCTCCGCAATCTCATGGATGGTGGGCTCCCGCAGATTCTTTTTTACATAGTTTTCTCTTGCATAGATGGCCTTGTAAGCTGTGTCCCGAAGCGAACGGGAAACACGGATCGAAGTATTGTCCCGCAGATAGCGGCGGATCTCGCCGAGGATCATGGGGACGGCATAAGTACTGAATTTGACACCCAGCTCTGTATCGAAATTGTCGATGGCTTTCATCAGACCGATGCAGCCGATCTGAAACAGGTCATCCACATTTTCATTGCTGGCGGAAAAACGCTTGATGACGCTGAGTACTAATCTTAAGTTCCCTTTAATATACAGCTCTCTGGCCTGCGTATCGCCAGATTTGATTCGTTCAAATAAAGTTTCCTTTTCTTCGCTGGTCAGGACCGGAAGCTTTGATGTATTCACACCGCATATTTCCACTTTATTCACTGCCATATATAGATCTCCTCCTGAATAAGACTTGATAGTAGAATGATTCTCAGATTGATTGGGAAATATACGATTTGAGAAAAAATATAAAAAATATTAGACCTTGACAACAGCCCCTCGCCGGATTTCCGCTGCGGAGCAGCAATTTAGAGACAGTTTCTTCGGCACTTATCCTCTTCAATTTTTACCAGGATAATATCCTCCCCGATCTGCACGATACAGTCCCAGGGAATAACAAATTCTGTGTCGCGCCCCAAAAACCACCACAATCTTCCGGGGCCGGGGACGATCAGAGCCAGGATTGCACCGCTTTCACAGTCAATCTCCAGGTCGCTGATACAGCCCAGGGAGCGGCAGGTGCAGATATTGATCACTTCTTTCTGCCTGAAGTCACATAACCGCATAGATGTCTCCAGTTTCTGTACAATTTGATATAATATATGATACAAGTGTGGAAAAATCTTATCTCTGAAACAGATTTCCGTGGATTTTTGTATCATAACTATGAAGGTACGGAATAGATACGTTGGAAAAGAATTGACAGCCTTCGGATGATTCGATATACTTTGAGTAAAACAGATTGCCTGGGGGATAATTATATGAAGTGTCCGTTTTGCGGTCAGGACAACACAAGGGTAGTTGATTCCAGACCGGCCGATGATAACAGTTCCATCCGCAGACGCCGCATGTGCGATGTGTGTGGGAAACGATTTACCACTTATGAGAAAGTGGAGACGATTCCGCTGATCGTCATAAAAAAAGACCTTACCAGGCAGCAGTACGACAGAAGCAAGATTGAGGCTGGGGTGATGAGGGCATGCTATAAGCGGCCGATCCCAATTCAGAAAATCAATGAGATGATCGATGCTGTGGAGACAGAGATTTTTAACCGGGAAGAAAAGGAAATCGAGAGCAAGGAGATCGGAGAGATCGTAATGGACAGGCTCAAGGAGCTGGAAGCGGTGGCTTATGTACGTTTTGCCTCGGTTTACCGTGAATTTAAAGATGTAAATACCTTTATGGATGAGCTGAAAAAGGTATTGGAGTAAACACAAAAGCTGTGGCGGGATAAACCAATGTTGCTGCGCGAGAGTGCCGTGAGCGGCACTCTTTTTATACGCGGGTAGGTGGAAAATTTGAAAAAACGAGTAGAACAGTTACTGAATGGAATATTTGAATATGAGGTTTCTCCCCTGGTACTTTCTGAGGAGAAGATCGAGCTTATGGCAGAGCCGGGCCAACTGCTGCATGGGAACTTTACGGCTTCTCACCCGGAGCAAAAAAAGGTCAAGGGTTTTTTGTATTCTTCGAATCCGCGAGTAACCTTTGATCCTATGGAATTTTACGGCGTGGAGAACCGGATCTATTATCAGATTGACATTAACGGTCTCCAGTCCGGCCAGGAGACGGAAGGGTATTTTACTCTTTGTACCGATCTGGGAGAGTATTCTTTGCCCTACTCTGTCCTTGTGAAAGAAAAAAAACAGGAGATTGAAGAAACAACGGTTTCCGGAACAGAGGAACTGTCTGAGCTGGCGCAGAAAGATTTTCAGGCGGCCTATCCTGCTTTTATCAGCCCGGCGTTCGAACTGGCGCTTCAAGACAACGAACCGGAAGCCCTGACATTGTATGCGGCATTGAAAGTTCAGCCCTTCAGCTATCAGAGCATGGAAGAATTTCTTATTGGATGTGGAAAGAAGGAACCGGTGGAAATTTCCATTGACCGGGATACTGTTAATTTTAGAAATCCCGGACAGTCTATCCGGGAGAATGTGATCATCCGAAAAAATGGTTGGGGATTCCTGAGGCTGGATATCAGTTCAGACACTCGTTTCCTGCGATTGGAAAAGAAAGTTGTGACCACGGATGAGTTTGTGGGAAACCAGTTCCAGTTGGAATATATTATTGATACAAACTTTCTGCATTCCGGAAAGAATTACGGAAGAATCAGGATAGGTACCTGCTATCAGTCTCTCTATCTGGAGGTGCTGGTGGTAAAGGAGATGCAGAATGAGGAAAAACGTCAGCGCCACGTTCGAAAAATGATGCAGAAAAAACTGGAAACGCTCTATGTTGATTTTCGGCTGAAGCGTATCGAGATGCAGACCTGGATCGACCGTTCCCAGAATGTGATAAGAAGCTATAAGCGGGCCGGCGGGAGAGATGTGTTCGCTGATCTATTCCAGATACAGCTTCTTTTTGCCGATGAAAAGCGGGCGAAAGGTTATAAGCTGCTGCAGGAGATTGAACAGCGTCCGGAACGCATGGATACTCCCGAAAAATATGGATTTTATCTGTATATTTCCACCTTTTTCCAGCGGGAAGCATCATATGTAGATCAGGTGGAGGGAAGAATACAGCAGATGCTGCTTCAGAACCGGGACTGCTGGGTATTGCAGTGGATCCTGCTCTATCTGCAGGAACGGCTGATGCGGGATGACAGCGCCAAACTGGAAGCTATCGAGGAGCAGGTGAAGCATGGCTGCAACAGCCCGATCATGTATCTGGAAGCGTGCCAGCTTTTGAAAAGAGATCCGTTTTTGCTGCGCAGGCTGGGATCGTTCGAATTGAAAATATTGTCTTTCGCTGCCCGGCAGGATCTGCTGACGGAAGAACTGGCCCATCAGGTTGGCAATCTGGCTCTTTACAGCCGGGAATACAGTAAACGGTTGTTTGAGATTCTGCAGGTATGCTATCAGGTGAACCGTACTCCGGAGATGGTGAGGGCGATCTGCAGCATGCTGATTGCCGGAGAAAAAAAGGAACCGGAATATTTTTACTGGTATTCTCTCGGGGTCAATCTGGAGCTTAGGATTACCGGCCTCTATGAATACTATATGGAAACCATGGATCAATGCGGTATTGAAAAAATGCCCCAGATCATACGAATGTATTTTATCTACAACAACACGTTGGATTATCACAAGAGAGCCCGTATCTATCGGAATATTTCGGATAATAAAGAGAATATTCCACAGGTATATCGCAGCTACCGGGGAGCGATTGAGCAGTTTGTTATCGAACAGCTTAGTATGGGAAGAATTGATGATAACCTGGCGGTTTTGTATGAAAGATATCTCACAAGACAGTCTCTGACACATTCTCTGGCGGAGAAGCTGGTACGGTGCCTTTTTACCTTTGAGATTACCTGCAAGAACCCCAATATTAAATCGGTAGTAGTAGTGCATCGCAGAGTGAGGGGGGAACAGGCAGTGCCCTTGTCGGAGGGAAAGGCACAGGTTCAGATTTACACGGAGGATGCCAGAATTCTGTTGGAGGATGCTCAGGGAAACCGCTATGCTTCCACGTCTCTCTATATGGCAGAGCGGCTGTTGGATACACCGCTGCTGCTGCGATACTGTATGGAACTGGTACCGCAAAATCCGGGACTGGTACTTTTTGTATGCGGTTTAAAAAGAGCAGGCCAGGAACTTACCAAAGACATGCTGCCCTATTTTAAGCAGGCCTGTGACATGGAACTTCCAGAGGAAGAATACAAAGCTGAGATTCGAAAATGGATTTTGGATTATTACAGGAAAAATCCTTCGGCGGACGATCTGTTTTCGTATTTGAAAGAGATTTCCTACCCGCTGTTTTTGCAGGCGGATAAGCGGACGCTGATGTCCCTGCTGACTCAGGAGGGTATGTATGAAGAAGCGTTTTCTCTGCTGGAAACTTACGGCAGCGAACAGGTACCATTGGAGACATTGGTGCGTATCTGCAGTCAGACGGTACTGGCCAGGGAGTACGAGGAAAATTCTGTGCTCACCGCCTACAGCAGCCAGTGTTACAGTTACGGAAAGTATGATGACAATATTTTGACCTATCTGCTGATGTACTACGATGGGCCGATAGAGGATATGAAACGCCTGTGGAATACGGGGCGTCAATTTGATCTGGATACTATGGTTCTGGAAGAAAAAATTCTGAGCCTGCTGCTGTTTACCCGTACGGGAACTTTGGCTACAGAGCAGATTTTTGCCTCCTATCAGCGGAAGCTGGGACGAAAAAAAATATGTAAGGCGTATTTGAATCTGAAAGCTTATGAATACTTTGTAAAGGACCTGCCGGTAAATGACCTTATTTTTGCCCATATGGAGCATAGCTATCAGAAAGACAGCGAGCAGGAGGATATCAGTAAACTGGCGCTGATGCGGTATTATTCCCGACAGGTGCGGCTGCAGGATAGTCAGAAAGAAAACGTTAAGAGGCTGTTGGCAGAGTACAATGGCCGGGGTCTGCGTTTTGCTTTTTACCAGAAATTCCCTGAGGAGCTAAGGATCCCTTATCAGTTGGAGGACAAGGTGTTTTTAGAATACGTCGCCAACCCTGAAAATATGGTGGTACTTCATTACCGTCAAAAAGGAAAAGAAGAAGAATACCGGGAAGAACACATGAAGAACTGTTTTGAAGGTATTAACGTTAAGGAGTTCATTTTGTTTTACGGGGAGGAACTGGAGTGTTATACCGAGGAGATCGGACCGGATCAATCGGTGAAGATTTCAGACCATAGATTACTGTCGGGGAAGCGGGAGATTAACGGCGACAATAGTCGTTTTGAATTGATCAACCGAATGGCAAAAGCACGGCAGGAGGGCAGAGAGGAAAGCGTTCGCCAGGAACTGGAGACTTACAGCCAACTGGATTATCTCACAAAAGAGATATTTACATTAATTTAAGGAAGCGTGGTAGTTATGATTCAGGAAAAAAATGATTTGATCCTGGGTTTGCAGTTGTGTGAATGGTACGCGCAGCTTACCTATTATAACAATTCCATGAAAGAACCGGTCACAGCCAGTATAAACGGGGAGGAAGAGTCCTATCTGATTCCGATTACCCGGGAAACATGGGAAGCGGCCACGATAGAAGGAAGGGCAACGGAACCTCTGACAGAATTTTTCCGGAACTGCCTCAAGCCAATGACGGAGATCAGTGATTATGCTGATATGAGGATCATGGTCTGTGTTCCGAAACTTTCGGATGTCCTGGGAGATCATGTTCCCAGAGCCCTTGAGAAACTGGGGCTGGAGCGGAAATATATTTTTCTGCAAGATTATAAATCCGGCTTTTATTATTATACTGTTAATCAAAGGAAAGAACTCTGGAACGGAGATGTGGCGCTGCTGGAATGTGAAAATGAGGTTATGACAGGCCATGTTCTGCACATCGATAAAGCCACCAGGCCGGCACTGGTGACAGTGGAGTTTGCCGCCAGTCAGCCAGTCAATGAAAAAGTCAGAGACGGCAGAACCCAGGAAGAATGGGATAAGGAGAGAGACCGCCTGTTCTTTGAACTTTTAAAAAAGGTATTTGAACGCAGGAATGTGGTGACCAGCTACCTGCTGGGTGATTATTTTGACAAGAACTGGGCGGAGCGTTCGTTCCAGTATCTCTGCTTTCACCGACACGCGTTTCAGGGGAAAAATCTCTTTACCAAGGGAGCCTGTTACGCAGCCATGGAGCGGATGGGCTTGATATCCACCCCGGACCTGTTGTTTATGGGAGAAGATATTGTGCGGGAGAACATCGGTATGAATCTGCGGGTGCGAGGAAAAGAAGTATATTATCCCATCGTCACAGCGGGCGTGAACTGGTACGAAGCGCACCATGTGTGCGAGTTTATCCCGGACGAGGAAAAGACTATCACCATCATTACCAAGCCGATGTCCGGCGGCCAGGAGGTGAACCATGTGCTGCGGTTGACGGATTTCCCGGATCGTCCAAACCGCGCCACGAGATTGAAAATGACAGTGTATTTCACATCGTCCATCTGCTGTACTGTGGAGGTAGAGGATGAAGGATTCGGAGGTTTTTTCCGTCCATCCGGCAAGCGATGGAAACGGAATATATACTTTCAGCCGGCAAAAGAGAGGTGACGCGGCATGAGCTTTGATCTCTGTCAGATAAGACAGGCGAAAAAACCATATTATATAGAGAGTATCAGCACCAACATCTACTCCATAGAAGAACTGTGTTTTTATCTGTATGAAAACGTCTATCTGATCGATCAGACGATTGTAAACGAGGCGTTATGCGACTGGATCCGCGATGAACTGGGATTAAAAAAACTCTACCGTCAGTTGTATGAGCAGTTGGAAAAACAACAGAGCATTGCCTACTTTATCGTGCCTATTTTCCGTGAAGTTGGCTATTTGTCAGTAAAGAAACTGAGGGAACTACAAGAAAAACTGGGGAAACTGGAGGTACAGCCAGAGGATTCCAGACAAAAGCTGAAGGGAGATTACCTGGTAAAGTCTGGTATGTACAGCAGTGCCATGCATGAATATTATCAGATATTGGATCGAAAAGGCCCTGGAAAACTCGGGGCCCAGTTCTATGCGGAAATCTGGAACAATCTGGGGTGTGCATATGCTCAAATGTTCCGGTTTAAAGAAGCGGCTGACTGTTATCTCACAGCCTGGAAGCAGGCCCGGACTAAGGAACTGCTGCGAAAATATGTGAGCGCCCTTCCTCTGTATCTGCCAGAGGAAGAGTACAAAAAGAAACTGCGGGAACTTGGAGCAGACCCTGGTCTGATCTCCAAGATTCAGGAGTATAATTCCAAAATATTGCAGGAACCTTCTTCGTCAATGAAGAAAACATATACAGAAGATAAGGATGCCGGGGAATTAATTGAGAATCTGAAGGAAGAGTACAGAAGAAGTTCAAAGTGCTAAAGATGTCAGCTATAACTAAGGGGCTGCCGCATTTATGCAATAATATGCTTAATGCGACAGCCCCTTGCGAATGAATTGGGATATTAATCCTCATCCTCCGTTACTACAGCGGTATAAACAGAACGTTTTCTTGCCATCTCGTCGCTTTCCAGGTATTCATCGTAGGTGGTGATCTTATCGATCAGTTTTCCATTCGGCAAAATCTCCATAATACGGTTTGCGGTAGTCTGCACGATCTGGTGGTCACGGGATGCGAAGAGCATTACTCCGGGGAATTTAATCATACCGTTATTCAGCGCGGTGATGGATTCCATATCCAGGTGGTTCGTAGGTTCATCGAAGATCAGCACGTTGGCCCCGGAGATCATCATCTTGGAGAGCAGGCAGCGAACCTTCTCGCCTCCGGAAAGTATACGAACCTTTTTCACGCCGTCATCGCCTGCGAAGAGCATGCGCCCCAGGAAACCGCGGACATAGGTCTGATCCTTGATCTCGGAAAACTGGGTCAGCCAGTCGGCAATGGTCAGGTCATTGTCAAATTCTTTGGTATTGTCCTTAGGGAAATAAGCCCGGGAAGTGGTGACGCCCCATTTCAAGATTCCCTCGTCCGGTTCGATCTCGCCCATCAGAATCTGGAAGAATGTGGTCTTGGCCAATTCGTTGCCGCCCACAAATGCTACTTTATCGTTATGTCCCAGAGTAAAGGTAATGTTATCCAGCACCTTGACTCCATCGATGGTCTTGGAAAGGTTTTCCACCATCAGCACTTCATTTCCAATCTCACGGTTCGGACGGAAATCAATGTAGGGGTATTTGCGGCTGGAGGGTTTGATCTCATCCAGTTCAATCTTTTCCAGAGCACGTTTTCTGGAAGTTGCCTGTTTGGATTTGGAAGCGTTGGCGGAGAAGCGCTGAATGAACTCCTGCAGCTCCTTGATCTTTTCTTCCTTTTTCTTGTTTGCCTCCTTCATCTGACGGATCATCAGCTGGCTGGACTCATACCAGAAGTCGTAGTTTCCGGCGTACAGCTGGATTTTGCCGTAATCGATATCCGCGATCTGGGTGCAGACCTTATTTAAGAAATAACGGTCGTGGGATACCACGATCACCGTATTATCAAAATTGATCAGAAATTCTTCCAGCCAGGAAATAGCGTCCAGGTCCAGATGGTTCGTCGGCTCATCCAGCAGCAGGATGTCGGGGTTGCCGAACAGCGCTCTGGCCAGCAGAACTTTTACTTTTTCGTTACCGTTCAGGTCTTTCATCAGAGAGTAATGCATGCTGGTGTCAATGCCCAGGCCATTCAGCAGAGTGGCGGCGTCGGATTCCGCTTCCCAGCCGTTCATCTCGGCAAATTCTCCCTCCAACTCACTGGCGAGGATGCCGTCCTCATCGGAAAAATCCGGTTTTGCGTACAGGGCGTCCTTCTCCTTCATGATATCATACAGACGCTGGTTGCCCATGATGACGGTGTCCAGGACCGGATACTCGTCATATTTGAAATGATCCTGTTCCAGCACGGACAGGCGCTGGCCGGGGGTAATATTGATGGAGCCGGTGGTGGTATCCAGCTGTCCGGAAAGGATCTTCAGGAACGTAGATTTTCCGGCGCCGTTGGCTCCGATCAGGCCATAGCAGTTGCCCTCGGTAAATTTGATGTTTACATCTTCGAACAGGGCTTTCTTTCCTATTCTTAGCGTGACATTATTTGCACTGATCATAGATAGTCCTCCATAAAATACACTGTTGCTAACTATCTATTTTAATGAAAACCCTGGAAAATGCAAGTAAAATTACGCTTTTTTACCCTTTTTTGTGAAATAGAGTTTTACTTATAGATTTCCTAAGTGTTATACTAGGCTTGAGTAAGGAGGAATTTTGACATGAGATATCCGAAAAATTTACCGGTGGGAGGCACCATCGGCTTTGTGGCGCCGTCTTTTGGCTGCGCTATCGAACCATACATAACATGTTTTGAAAATGCGCAGAAGAAATTTAAGAAACTGGGCTATCAGCTGGACCTTGGTCCTAATTGTTATGCCATGGAAGGAGTGGGCATCAGCAACACGCCGGAGAAATGCGCGGCTGAACTGATGGAATATTATCAGCGAAAGGAGAATGATATCCTGATCTCTTGCGGCGGCGGAGAGCTGATGTGTGAGATCCTGGGGCATATGGATTTTGAAGTATTGCGCGAGGCAGACCCCAAGTGGTATATGGGTTATTCTGACAATACAAACCTGACTTATCTGCTTGCAACATTGTGCGATACTGCATCCATCTACGGGCCCTGTGCGGCATCCTTTGGCATGCAGCCGTGGCATCAATCTCTGGAGGACGCATTGGAACTGCTGACAGGAGAGAAGAGCAAGGTCAGAGGATATGACAGGTGGGAATCCAATGAGGCAAAGGATCAGCTGAAAGCAGAGGGAAATCCCCTTGCCCCTTATCGGCTTTCGGAAGAGAAAGTCCTGAAAAGCTGGATTGGTCGTCAGCGTGTTTCACCGGAGGCAGACATTTCATTCGAAGGAAGACTGCTGGGAGGCTGCATGGACTGTCTGGTAAATCTGCTTGGCACTCGTTTTGATCGGACGGTGGAATTTGCCAAGCGTTACAAAGAGGAAGGAATCGTGTGGTTCCTGGAAGCATGCGATTTGAATGTGTTTTCTATCCGCCGCGCTATGTGGCAGATGGAGGAAGCAGGTTGGTTTCGGTATGTGAAAGGGTTTCTCATTGGCCGGCCTCTGTGTTTTGGGCAGGAGATGATGGATCTGGATGCCTACGATGCAGTGTTGAAGGTGGCAGGAGAGAAAAACGTTCCGGTGATCATGGATGCGGATATCGGACATTTGTCTCCGATGATGCCTCTGATCGTGGGAAGCTATGCTAAAGTGAAAGTAAAGGGAAATGATATAGAGGTGGAGATGGAGCGGCGTTGATGCCTTACAAGTTCAGCCCTCAGGCCACAGACCTGCCATGCTTTGCATGTCAGCCGCGCTTGCTGCGCTCCTGTCTGTGACTCGATGGGCGTTTCGCCCATCACCAACAAAAAAATCAGTCCTTAGTAAGCAAGCTTACACGGACTTCTTTTTTTCGCCGTTCTGATGCCTGAACTTGTTTCCCGAAAAGTACAAATTATTCCACAAAACCCGTTGGCGGGAAATAGACAAACTCAGGGAAATGTGTTAGAATAATTCCATATGTTAACATGTACAGTTAGTACATATGAACAAAAAATAGGGCTTGCCGGTCTTTTTGGCAGTTCTCAATAATAAGGAGGTATAATTTAATGGCTAGAAAAATGAAGACCATGGATGGTAATCATGCTGCAGCTCATGCTTCGTATGCATTTACAGACGTAGCAGCGATCTACCCCATCACCCCGTCATCTGTTATGGCGGAAGCTACCGATGAATGGGCAACCCAGGGAAGGCTGAACCTGTTCGGCCAGACGGTTCAGGTCACCGAGATGCAGTCTGAAGCTGGCGCAGCCGGTACAGTACACGGTTCTCTGGCAGCAGGCGCGCTGACCACCACCTACACCGCATCACAGGGCTTATTGCTTATGATCCCGAACCTCTACAAGGTTGCAGGTGAAAGACTTCCGGGCGTGTTCAATGTATCCGCGCGTGCCCTGGCCAGCCATGCACTTTCTATTTTCGGAGATCACTCCGATGTTTATGCCTGTCGACAGACCGGTGCCTGTATGCTGTGCGAATCCAGCGTTCAGGAGGTTATGGACCTGACGCCGGTCGCTCATCTTGCAGCAATCAAGGGTCGTCTTCCGTTCATTAATTTCTTTGACGGTTTCCGTACTTCTCATGAGATCCAGAAGATCGAGCAGTGGGATTACGAGGATCTGAGAGAGATCACTGATTTCGATGCGATCCAGGCTTGGAGAGATCAGTGCCTGAATCCGAATCATCCCTGCCAGAGAGGTTCTGCTCAGAACCCGGATATCTTCTTCCAGGCAAGAGAAGCATGTAATGTATATTACGATGATATGCCTGCTATTGTTCAGGAATACATGGACAAGGTTAACGCTAAGATCGGTACAGATTACAAGCTGTTTAACTACTACGGCGCAGCAGACGCGGACCGCGTGATCATCGCTATGGGTTCTGTATGTGATACCATCGAAGAGACCATCGACTACCTGATGGCAGCCGGTGAAAAAGTCGGCGTCGTAAAAGTTCGTCTTTACAGACCGTTCTCCGCGCAGGCACTGGTAGCAGCGATCCCGGAGACCGTAAAACAGATCACGGTACTTGACAGAACGAAAGAGCCGGGCGCCATGGGCGAGCCGCTGTATCTGGATGTTGTAGCGGCACTGAAGGGCACCAAGTTCGAAAGTACTCCGGTATTCACCGGCCGTTATGGTCTGGGTTCCAAAGATACCACACCGGCTCAGATCGTTGCTGTTTACAATAACACCGAGAAGCCGAAATTCACCATCGGTATCGTGGATGATGTGACCAATCTGTCTCTGGAACTGGGCGAGCCGCTGGTAACCACTCCGGAAGGCACCATCAACTGCAAATTCTGGGGTCTGGGCGCAGACGGTACGGTAGGAGCTAACAAGAACTCCATCAAGATCATCGGTGATAACACAGACATGTACGCTCAGGCTTACTTTGACTATGATTCCAAGAAGTCCGGCGGTGTGACCATGTCTCACCTGCGTTTCGGTAAAAAGCCGATCAAATCTACTTATCTGATCCACAAAGCAAACTTTGTTGCTTGTCATAACCCGTCCTATGTGCGCAAGTACAATATGGTTCAGGAACTGGTTGACGGCGGAACATTCCTGCTGAACTGCCCGTGGGATATGGAAGGTATTGAGCATCATCTTCCGGGTCAGGTAAAGAAATTCATCGCAGATCATAACATTAAATTCTATGTGATCGATGGCATCAAGATCGGTAAGGAGATCGGACTGGGCGGACGTATCAATACGGTTCTGCAGTCTGCATTCTTCAAACTGGCAAACATCATTCCGGAGGAGCAGGCCATCGAGCTGATGAAAGCAGCAGCGAAAGCTACCTACGGACGTAAGGGCGACAAGATCGTTCAGATGAACTATGACGCTATCGACGCCGGTGCAAAACAGGTAGTTGAGATCGAAGTTCCGGCAAGCTGGGCAAACGCTGAGGATGAGGGACTTGATTTCACAACGGCAACGAAAGGACGCAAGGACGTTGTTGATTTTGTAAACAACATCCAGGCAAAAGTAAATGCTCAGGAAGGAAATTCATTGCCGGTATCTGCATTCAAGGCTTACGTGGACGGCACCACGCCTTCCGGCGCGGCAGCTTACGAGAAGCGCGGTATCGCAGTAGATATCCCGGTATGGAATCCGGAAAACTGTATCCAGTGTAACCGCTGCTCCTATGTCTGCCCGCACGCAGTTATCCGTCCTATCGCTTTGACTGAGGAAGAGGCTGCAGCAGCTCCGGAAGGAACGAAGACTCTGCCGATGACCGGTATGGCTGGTTATAAATTCGCCATCGTTGTATCTGCCCTTGACTGTACCGGATGCGGTTCCTGTGCAAACGTATGTCCGGGCAAGAAGGGCGCAAAGGCTCTGACTATGGAGAACATGGAAGCAAATGCAGCCTGTCAGGCTGGCTTCGATTACGCAGTGGAACTGCCGATCAAGACCGACGTAGTAGAGAAATTCAAAGAGAATACCGTAAAGGGATCTCAGTTTAAACAGCCGCTGCTTGAGTTCTCAGGCGCCTGCGGCGGATGCGGCGAGACTCCTTACGCAAAACTGATCACCCAGTTGTTTGGTGACAGAATGTACATTGCGAACGCAACCGGATGCTCCTCTATCTGGGGTAACTCTTCACCGTCCACACCGTACACGGTAAATGCGAAGGGCCAGGGCCCGGCATGGTCCAACTCTCTGTTTGAGGACAACGCCGAGTTCGGTTACGGTATGCTGCTGGCTCAGAAGGCCATCAGAAACGGTCTGAAGACGAAAGTCGAAGATCTGATCGCCAATACCGATAAGGAAGAGGTAAAGACAGCCGGTCAGGAATGGCTGGATACCTTCTCCGTAGGCGTTACCAACGGTGCTGCTACCGATAAGCTGATCGCTGCTCTGGAAAGCTGCGGATGCGAAAAAGCTCAGGAGATCCTGAAGAACAAAGATTATCTGGCAAAGAAATCCCAGTGGATCTTTGGTGGTGACGGATGGGCATACGATATCGGTTTCGGCGGTGTTGACCACGTTCTGGCTTCCGGACAGGATATCAACGTAATGGTATTCGATACCGAGGTTTACTCCAACACAGGCGGACAGGCTTCTAAGTCTACACAGCCGGGTGCTGTGGCACAGTTCGCTGCCGGCGGTAAAGAAGTGAAGAAGAAAGATATGGCTTCCATCGCTATGAGCTATGGTTATGTATATGTGGCACAGATCGCTATGGGCGCTGATTACAACCAGACCGTAAAGGCAATCGCTGAGGCAGAGGCATATCCGGGACCGTCCCTGATCATTGCTTACGCTCCGTGTATCAATCATGGTATCAAGAAGGGTATGTCCAAGGCTCAGACCGAGGAACAGCTTGCAGTTGAGGCTGGTTACTGGCATAACTTCCGCTTCAATCCGGCTGCTAAGGCAGAGGGTAAACCTGCATTCACTCTGGACTCCAAGGCTCCTACCGGAGATCTGATGGAATTCCTGGATGGCGAGGTGCGTTACAACTCCCTGAAACGCGCAAATCCGGAAAGAGCAGAGAAGCTGTTTGCGAAGAATGCTGCATACAACAAAGAAAGATATGAGTATCTGAACAAACTGATCACACTGTACGGTGGAGAACAGTAAGAACATACAAACAATAAATGGGTGTTGCAAAGTGTGACACCCACTTAAAATATAATATATGAGGGGGATTAAAAATGAAAAACTATTTTGATTTGACTGGCCAGGTTGCAGTCGTGTCCGGATGCTCTACGGGACTTGGTGTGCAGATGGCAAAAGCACTGGCGAGCCAGGGGGCAAAGGTGGTTGCCATTGCCCGCCGGCAAAACCTTATTGATGATGTGGCAGAGGAACTGGCAAAGGAATACGGTGTGGAGACACTGGCGGTGAAATGTGACATCACAGATACGGACATGGTAAATGCGGCGATTGATCAGGTGGTGGAGCGGTTTGGAAGAATCGATATTTTGATAAACAATGCCGGCACAGGAGCAGTAGCACCGGCGGAGGATATCACCGACGAGCAATTTTATAACGAAGTAAATATCGATATGTTCGGCTCTTTCCGTCTGGCAAGAGCCGTAGCAAAGAAAGCGATGATCCCGGCCGGCTACGGGCGAATCATCAACATTGCATCTATGTATGGTTTAGTGGGAAATAAAGTGGCTCCCTGCTCTCCGTATCATGCAGCAAAAGGCGGCGTGGTGAACTTGACGAGAGGACTTGCAGCAGAGTGGGGCAAATACGGCATTACGGTTAATGCCATCTGCCCGGGTTATTTCTACTCACCGTTGACCAAGGAAACCCTGGATAGTGATTTCTTCCAGCAAAATGCCCAGACGATGATCCCGCTTTCTCGTTACGGAAATGAAGGAGAGCTGGATACCGCCGCACTGTTTCTGTCATCCCCGGCATCCACCTATGTAACCGGAGTAATCCTTCCGGTGGACGGCGGATATACCTCAATGTAACTTAAAAATCTCTGTAAAGGAACTGACTGCAGGGACTGTAAAGAGATGGCAGGATACTCTGCAGGTATGACGTGAAAAACAGATAGCAGGGAAAATAAGGAAAAGGCTGCTGCAGTAAATTGACTTACATTCCCATATATCCTGTGTTCGGATGATGCACTGGACTTGATCTGCCGGAGTTGGATTTATCAGACCCGGTTCGGACATTCGCCCATGCATAGCCGTACACGTGGATAGGTGGAAACGTTTGCCATCCTTACTGCAGCAGCCTCTTTTTGCGTGAACAGAAGCTATAATCGAGAGAATACAAGAAACTTACAGAGTATGTTTCTCGTTAGCGGAAAGAATAGTAGGTAGTTCCGGTTCTTAGCGTGGTATTTCCTTTGTACTTCGCCAATTCACTGACGGTTACCAGCTGATAACCCCGGCTGATAAGAGCAGGGATGATGGTTTCGGCGGCAGTTACGCTGGAGGCGTGAATATCATGCATCAGAATGATATCGCCATCCTGTACGCTGTTTAGTACCGCATTGATGGTGTGCTGCGGATTTCCGGTGTTTGCCCAGTCTCTGGTGTCGATGGACCAGTAGATGGAAGGCAGACCAACGGCGTATAAGACCCGGCTGCTGTTATGACCGTCACCGTAGGGCAGGCGGCAGAGGGTAGGGCTTTTGTCGGCGGCATTTCGGATAGCAGAGCTGGTCCTGGAAATCTGATCCTGGATTCCGGCATTTGACAAACTGGAAAGACGGGGATGAGACCAGGAATGATTTCCCAGCTCGCAGCCCATGGCGGCCATGCGTCGGACCGTAGAAGCCCTGCCAGGTACACTGGAACCTACCATGAAGAAAGTCGCCTTGGCGTTGTTACATTTAAGGCAGTCCAGCAGGCGGTCGGTATAAGGCCCGGGGCCATCGTCAAAGGTCAGTGCTACCATTGGCTTTTGTGGATTCGGGGCATCCACCTTTGCAGTGGGATCGTAGACGCCATTGTTTTTAAAATGATACCACTTCCCTTTGATCAGAACATCTCCCGTGACACGGTATCCTTTCTCGTTCAGATAATATTTCTTATTCTTTACCCGGATCCATTGGGATATCAGACGTTTTCCATTCGTATCCAGACGGTAGGTATGGCCTGATGTGCGGATCCAGCAGTTTTTCTGTAAAATTCCGTTCGGATCAAAATAGTAGTAACTTCCTTTGATTTTTTTCCATCCGGTGACACGGTTGCCTTTTGAGTTAAAATAATAGGTCTCACCGTCAATCTGCTGCCAGCCCTTTGCCATGGCGCCGGTGCTCTTTAGCATATATCTCTTTCCTATCCAGCCAAAACGCAGGACTCCGTATTTTGTGAGGTAATACCGTTTGCCTCTATATAGAACCCATTCTGTTACTCTTTGGCCTTTTGAATCCAGATAATAGATTTTCCCCTTAAAGTTGATCCATTGGTTGGTGATAATCTTTCCGTCCTGAGGTTTGAAAGTGACCCCGGATTCGGTCTTTTCCCATGTCCCGGTCACGGTTTCGGCCTGCGTTACGTTTTTTTGCGTGCCGGTTATTAATGTCGTGATCCTGGCATGGACCTTACATGCCGATGTCACACACAGGAGAAAGAGAAGCAGCAGGAATAGAAGAGTATGTTGTATTGCAGGGCGTTTTTTCATGATTTGCAGCAGCTCCTTTCTGTTGAAAAATGGGATGTTTTTCCTTGCAGTTATTTTCATTATAATTTATTCAAATCAGACTTACAATGGTCTTTTCTTTACATGGAAGAGAAATCAAGATATAATTATTAATTGAAGATAATACACCTGATGTGAAGAGGGGGATGGGATGAAACGGGAACGGATCTATATCGCAATTGACCTGAAGTCTTTTTACGCCTCCGTGGAGTGCATGCAGCGAGGGCTGGATCCGATGACGACGAATCTGGTGGTGGCGGATGAAAGCCGCACGGAGAAAACCATCTGCCTGGCGGTGTCTCCGGCGCTGAAAACCTACGGGATTCCCGGCCGGACCCGGCTTTTTGAGGTGGTGCAGAAGGTGCGGCAGATCAATGCCGGTCGCAGGGCCAGGCTGAAAGGCAGGGAGTTTTCCGGTGCGTCAGATAACAGTGAGGAGCTGAAAAACGATCCGACATTGGAATTGACTTACATTACCGCGGTGCCCAGGATGCAGCTCTATATGGAGTACAGCACCAGGATTTATAACATTTATCTGAAATATGTAGCACAGGAGGATATCCATGTCTATTCCATCGACGAGGTACTCATGGATGTGACGGCTTATCTGGAAACCTACAAGTTGACAGCCAGGCAGCTGTGCAGAAGAATGATCCAGGACGTACTGGAAGAAACGGGCATCACTGCCACCGGCGGCATTGGCACGAATCTGTATCTGTGCAAGGTGGCAATGGATATCATGGCAAAACACATGCCGGCAGACGAAAACGGAGTGCGGATAGCGCAGCTGGACGAGAAAAGTTACCGGAGTTTCCTTTGGACGCATCGGCCGCTCACCGACTTTTGGCGGGTAGGCCCCGGATACGCCAGAAAACTGGAAGCAAACGGAATGTTTACTATGGGAGATGTGGCCAGATGTTCCCTGGAAAATGAGGATCTGCTGTATCATCTCTTTGGCGTAAATGCCCAGCATCTGATCAATCACGCCTGGGGCTTTGAAGACGCCACTATGAGCGCCATTAAAGCGTACAAGCCTGAGGATCGGAGCGTTGGCGCAGGACAGGTGCTGCACTGTCCCTATACCTGCGAAAAGGCGAAGCTGATCGTGCGGGAGATGACAGATCTTTTGGTACTGGACCTTGTGGATAAAGGAATGGTCACGAATCAGATGGTGCTCACGGTAGGATATGACAAAGAAAGTCTGTCTGACCCGGAAGTACGCAGACAGTACCGGGGAGAGGTGACCACGGACCGCTATGGCAGGCAAGTGCCCAGGCATGCTCACGGAAGTACGAATCTGAAACGGCAGACTTCTTCTACCAGATTGATCACCGATGCGGTTATGGAATTGTACGACCGGATCGTGGATCCAAGGCTTTTGGTGCGAAGGCTCAATATAACAGCGAATCATGTGGTAAAAGAAGATACGATACAGAAAGAAGAACATTACGAACAGTTGGATCTGTTTACCGATTATGCGGCTCTGGAGGAGCAGCGAAGACAGGAAGAAAAGGCGTTGGAGCGGGAACGGCGGGCCCAGAAAGCTGTGTTGGAGATTCAGAAGAAATATGGGAAAAACGCGATCCTGAAAGGGATGAACCTGCAGGAGGGAGCCACCGCGAGGGATAGAAACAGACAGATCGGAGGACACAAGGCATAATGGAAGAATTCAAAAATGCGTGGCATAATGTACGGGGCATCACATCCGATGAGATGAAACGGGCGGCGGTGGAAGCACTGCGAAAGTACGGTGATATCATTGATCTTCCTCATCCTGTGTCAGAAAAGCACCCGCCACTTTCTATGGAAGCGAAGGCGGCACAGTTTTCTCCCTTTGCTGCATTGACCGGATTTGAGGATGCCATTGGGAAGACGGGAAAACGCAATGATATAGAGATGGAGTTTAATGGAGTGACAAAGGATGAGATATGGTAGTGTGAAATGACACATGGAGGGAGGAAACCAATGAATACATTAAAAATCAACACTCGTCAGACGATTCTTGTGGGAATGGCATTCTTGTCCATCTGTGCATTCTGGCAGATGTACAACAGTGTTATCCCGCTCATTCTTACCAATACGTTTCATATGAACGAAACATGGTCAGGGGTGATCATGGCGGCGGACAATGTGCTGGCACTGTTTCTTCTGCCCCTGTTCGGAGGGATCAGTGATGGCTGTAAATCCCGCCTGGGACGCCGAAAGCCATTCATTCTCGTTGGAACATTGGCAGCGGTGGCACTGATGCTTCTTCTTCCTCTGTTAGATGACAGCTATTTTACGGAGGCGACGGCCTGGAAACTCGTTTGTTTTGTCGCTGCGCTGGGCGGCCTGCTGGTTGCTATGGGGTCTTATCGAAGCCCTGCAGTTGCCCTGATGCCGGACGTGACGCCTAAACCTCTTCGCAGCCGCGGGAATGCCATCATCAATTTAATGGGAGCGGTAGGAGGCATTCTCTATCTTGTGATCGCCAGTGTACTGTATTCCAGCGCCCGCACTGAAGGGAAGGAACACGTCAGCTATCTGCTTCTTTTTGCCATTGTGGCCGGTATTATGCTGCTGGCACTGTTTGTTTTGATGACTATGGTAGATGAACCTGCCCTGGCGGGGAAAGCCCGGGAATATGAAGAGGCGCATCCGGAGGACAACCTGGCAGTTTCTGACGGGAAGGGCGGAGAACGGCTGCCATCGGAAGTGAAAAAAAGCCTGGCTTTTCTTTTGATTTCTATTGCTTTCTGGTTTGTGGGCTACAATGCGGTGGAGACCTGGTTTACCACCTATGCAAACCGGATGTGGGAAATGTCTCTTGGCGGCGCTTCTCTTTGCTTGACGATCGCAACGCTTGGCGCCATTGTGACATACATTCCTTCGGGCGCTCTAGCTGAGAAACTGGGGCGAAAGAAAACGATCCTGATGGGAGTTGCGCTGCTGGGCGGGTGCTTTTTTGTGCTGTTTTTATATACCTGTTTCTTCCATAGTTTTCATCCGGGACTGTATGTACTCTTTGTACTGGTAGGTATGGCCTGGGCCCTGATCAATGTAAACAGCCTTCCCATGGTGGTGGAGATGTGCAGGGACAGTGATATTGGCAAATTTACCGGATATTATTATACGTTCAGCATGGCGGCACAGACTGTGACGCCGATTGTGGCCGGTGCGCTGCTAAATCGCGTTGGATATATAACTCTCTTTCCGTATGCCGCAATTGCAGTTGGCGCTGCCTGGATCACCATGCAGTTTGTACGTCACGGTGACAGCCATTCGGCGGGAAAGAGGGGGCTGGAGGCCTTTGAGGACATGGACTGAGCGGATAGAGAGGATTTGAGAAATTGAACAGAATGCTTATTTTGCTGGTCGTAATAGTGATAGTATTGATTTTATGGATATTAGCGGTAGGAGGGCGCAGGGGAGCCGGGCGCATCCATGAACTGGACGGCTGGCTTTATGCGCACCGGGGATACCATATGGAGCCGGACGCTCCGGAAAACAGCGCAGCCGCGTTCCGGCTGGCGGCGGAGCGCGGTTTTGGAGCGGAACTGGACGTTCATCTGCTCTCGGACGGAAACCTGGCAGTCCTGCATGATTCTTCCCTGAAACGTATGACCGGGGAAGCGTTGACCATAGAAGATCTGACAGTTCAGGATCTGAAAGATCATTTCCTGGGAAAAAGCAGGGAGACAATACCGGCCCTTGAACAGGTACTGGAGATTTTTCAGGGGAAAGCGCCACTTATCATTGAACTGAAAACCCATAAGGGAAACCATGCGGCTTTGTGCCAGGCAGTGTGCCGCGCTCTGGAAGGATATAAGGGGTTGTACTGTATCGAAAGCTTTGACCCGAAAGTGCTGCGATGGCTGAGAAAAAACCGCCCTGAGATCATCAGGGGCCAGCTCTCTACAAATTTTTTCCGGGAAGACGCAGATTTGTCATTTCCGCTGGCGTTCCTTGGTACCTGTATGCTGGAGAACTTTTTGACCCGGCCTGATTTTATCGCATACCGTTTCAAATACCGCAGACAGCCGTCTAACTGGATCTGTCTCAAACTCTGGAGACTCTCCGGTGCAAGCTGGACGATCCGCAGCGCCGATGAACTGCGCACCGCGCAGAAAGAAGGACTCTGGCCGATTTTTGAGAATTTTGACCCTATGGAGAAATAGAGAACTTCCAAGATTTGTTAGCACTCGAACTTGAATGTTGGAAGTTGATTTTTGTCTTGTCTTAACAAACGCTGTAACGCCCATTTTAAAGGCTTTTCAGCGATTGGAACTTTTTATCAGAAGTTATCTTACACCGTCAATCTTTAAAAATTTGGTGTAAAAATGGTGTAAAACGGACAGGACAAGGAGGAACTTTCATGGTGATTGTTTATACAAGAAAAGGCGATTATTTATTCCCGAATCTGATTATCGAGGATACTGAAAAATATAGCATTGGCAAATATGGACTTCTTCGCAAAACCTATCTGAAAGAACATAAATCAGGCTGGTATCAATCCATGTTGCTGACCGGTAAATTGGATAGGCATCTGGCGGAAATAGATATACAGGCAGCAGACCGTATATCTTTGCTGATTGACCAGATGAAAAAGGCGGAGAACGTAACAGAGGAACTGAAGGCGAGAGATCAACAGATCTGGACTCAAAGAATGATGATCATTATCAATCGTGCTGAAGAAATTGTTTTGGCAGAATTGATTTATGCGTGAGGAGGGATCTGGCGATGGATGTTACGTTTATGGAAGAATACTATCGTAGGTTTATCAAAACATTGATGAACTGGAAACACAGTTACAGATGATTGCACCGGATCTGCTCAGTCTGCTGAATAAGACCTTGGATAATATTTCAGATAAGTATGCGTACCTTATTGAAAAATCATATTTGCAGGGTGCGTTGGTGTCAGACGGCACATTGTGGGAGGTGCTAACCGCACTTTGATTTCGGTGAAAACACCTTCCCGATCGTGCCGTATCGGAACCTAACGCAGACTTCT
>CACYXH010000025.1 GCA_902778245.1 uncultured Lachnospiraceae bacterium
TTCTTTCAGAGCAGGCCGGTCTTCTTTCGCCACTTGCAGCAGAATCGCCAATTCTTTTTCTTTCATAGGAGTATAGATGCGGTCACACATCATATCATAGATTACTTTTTTTCGTTTATCAAAAAGATCCTGTTCATTCTTTGTCATAATTTCGTACCTGTGAGCAAGCTCCCTGAGCAGTTTCCATCGTCTGTACTGGCACGGCTCATAGCTTACGCGAAAAAAGACACCCTTACTAACTGTAAGAGTGTCTTCAATCGAATTCTATCTTAGAAGTTCAAATTCAGGATAACGGCAATGACAATAAAGCCGATGGCCAGATATCTGGTGATCTTAACCAGATTTCCTTCCATAGAGCGGGATTTGTTCTTTCCCCAATAAGTATCACTGGAGCCGCCGCCTAAAGAGCCAAGCCCTGCGTCCTTACCTTCCTGAGCCAAAACAATTACAGTTAATACTATGCATACTAAAATAAAAATAATGGTTAATAGTGTTCTCAAATCATCACACCTCCTATGTCACACTGATACAGTGTAACACAAGCGTCTGCAAAATTCAATAAGAATTTTATTAAATTTAATTTTTACATTTTATCTATATCATTCCGTCTGGCCGGTTTACACACTCAAACGGATTTTCATACTCTGCATACAGCCCCAGATAGTCTTCTATGCGCAGCAGCTGATTGTATTTGGCGGTCCGTTCTCCTCTGCAGGGAGCCCCGGTCTTGATCTGCCCTGCTCCCGCGGCTACCGCGATGTCCGCGATCATGGTATCTTCCGTCTCGCCGGAGCGGTGGGAAACTATGGTGCGATAACCGTTTCGATGCGCAAGATCCATAGCCGCGAATGCCTCTGAGAGTGTTCCTATCTGATTCACTTTTATCAGTATCGCATTTCCTGCCCTTTGCTTGATTCCCTGCCGCAGCCGTTTTGCGTTAGTCACAAACAGATCGTCTCCCACTAATTGGATTCGACCTCCTAATCGCTTCGTCAGTTCACTCCATCCATCCCAATCATTCTCATCCAACCCATCTTCTATAGAGACAATGGGGAAACGGTCGCAAAGTTTCTCATAATATCCTATCATTTCCTCTGTAGTACGAAAAATCTCCTGTCCCAGCATCTTGCTTTCCCCAGGAAAATAATATGCCTGTTTATCAGCATCGTATAATTCGCTGGCAGCTGCATCTATGGCAATCAGCATATCTTTTCCCATGACATAGCCTGCCCGCTTTGCTGCCTCGCAGATGGTCTGAAGGACTTCCTCGGAATCTTTCAGATCGGGCGCGAAACCGCCCTCATCTCCCACGGAAGTAGTAAGACCTTCGGATTTTAGAAGATCTCTAAGTGAATGGTAGGTTTCCGAACATATTTGCAGTCCCTTTGCGTAATCTGCCGCTCCTACCGGCATGATCATGAACTCCTGCAGATCCACCGTATTGTCCGCGTGACAGCCGCCATTCAAAATATTCATCATAGGGACCGGCATGGTATGTGCCATAGCTCCGCCCAGATAACGAAAAAGCGGCAGATTCAGGGACTTTGCCGCCGCATCTGCCGCTGCCATAGATACTCCCAGAATGCCGTTGGCTCCAAGCATGGATTTGTTCCCGGTACCGTCCTCCTTGCGAAGGATCTGGTCAATGCGCTCCTGTCCGTAAACATTTTCCCCGATGATGGCATCCGCCAGCACCGTATTTACATAATGGCAGGCGCGTTGTACGCCCAGTCCCCGGTATCGCTTTTCCTGGTCACGAAGTTCCACCGCTTCATGTTCCCCGGTGGAGGCCCCGGAGGGAACGGCCGCTCTTCCCACGCTCCCGTCCTCCGTTAAAAGTTCTATCTCCACCGTAGGATTGCCTCTGGAATCTAATATTTCTCTGGCATATACATCCGTAATTTCCATAAAATTACACATTTTATACCTCCTGGATCGGGGGCTGCCGCAATGATCCGACAACCCCCTTGTTTCTTTTCAATATGATTACTTTCTAACTTTATTGTGTCCAGAAAAGTATAAATTAAACCTTAAATCTTAGAAGAAGAAATCGTACAGGCTTCCAAAACCGTCGTTGTTTTCCCCGCCATAGTAGTCACCAAAAAAATCATCCTCATCAAAGAACTGCTGTGGTATATCATTGCCGTTTCCGCGTTCTTCCTGGTTCTCATCCGGAGCCTGTTCCTGGTTCGGAGTTTCCTGTCTGTCCTTCTTGTCAGTTTTTTCTTTGTCACTCTCCGTGTCGGTGGAAGAGGTGCCCTGCTGCAAGGTCACTTCCACTTCTTTTGCCACATAAGCGCCGTCCACTGCCTGCTGGATCTCTACGGTCACGGTCTCGCCTACTTCGTAGTATGCCAGCGTCTCCACCAGCGTATCCGAAGAGTCAATGGAAATACCATCAAATTTGGTGATGATATCACCCTGTTTCAGTCCTGCGGCATCACCTGCCGAGCCCTCCGTCACGTCGTAAACAAAAGCGCCTGCCGGCATATTGTAAAGCTGGATCGCCTCGTCTGATACCGGAACAACCGTGATACCGATATAGCCGTGGTTCTCTACCGTTTCTCTGGTCTGACGGTTGATCAGATTTGAAAGCACCGGAATAGCAGTGTCAATGGGAATCGCATAGCCCATGCTCTCCGCGTAATCAGCCGTTGCTTTGGCGGAATTGATTCCGATCACCTCACCACGCTTGTTCAGCAGAGCGCCTCCGCTGCATCCCAAATTGATGGCCGCGTCCGTCTGAAGTTCGGTGAAGGTACCTGCTTCTGTAGTGATCTCCCTCTCCAGAGCACTGATAATACCGCAGGTAACTGTCTGTCCGGTTCCTAGAGCATTGCCAATGGCAATCGCCGTTTCTCCAACTTTCAGATTGTCTGAGCTGCCCAGAGTGGCAATTTTCAGCTGGCTCAATACACCTTCCGGAATATCGCTGAGTTTGACTGCGATCACAGCCAGGTCAAATTCTCTGTCTGTTCCCTTTGTCACAGCAGGAACTACCAGATCCTCCGGATTTTCCACATCAACGGTGAAGCATACCGTCATTTCCTGCGCGTCCTCCACTACATGCTTGTTCGTAGCGATCATCAGCTCTGTAGCATTCTGCGCGATGATAATTCCGGAACCCGCGCTTTCACTTGGGAATTCCATCGTTCCATAAAAATAGTTTTCCACTTCCTGCACAGATTTGTTCGTAATCGCCACGATGGAAGGCATGCAATTCTCCACAATACCGGAAACATCAATGGCGGAGATACCGCCGTCACCGGTAGCAGTAGTTTCCAGAGTTTCATAAGTGACCTGTTCCACTGCCTCTGTCTCTGTCTCTTTCTCAGTCTCTGTTTCCGTTTCTGTCTCCTCTTCTGTCTCCATGCCGGCAAGCGAAAGCCTTACGCCATCCTCCTTATCCTCCTGTGCCGCGGAGGCAGCCTCCTGCTTCTGGCTGCCTGCGATCGCCAGGGAAACTTCTGTGTCCTCCTGCGTTTTTTCCGCAGCCTCCACGATCCCCTGCGGATTCTGTGACATTGCCAGAGCCGCCAGCAAAATCCCGCCGCTCAGGCAAACCGCAGCGCATTTCTTTCCGTTTCCTTTTCTTGACATACCTCTTACCCCTTTCGTAAAAGTGCCGTTCTCCGACCTTTTTCACTTTTCATTCTCTTTCGAACGGACACCGCTTTCTTTATTTGCTGATATCCACTCTATCTTATATTTGTGTTGAAATTGTGAAAATATTATTTTTTTCCTGTGAATATCAGCTTATGCCCTTCCGTTCATTTCTCACTGCCAGTGAAAGAATTGCATTCCCCTCTTGAAACCATTCACTGGATATGTTATATTGTAAACATAAAAAAGGGGAAGCCATAGAAGCGGCCTACCCTCAAAAGTAATTGCCTGTTACTTAATAACAGCCGTCACTATTGCAGTAGTGGCGGCTATTTTCTGCCCTTAAAAATCTGTACTAACAGACTGATAAGGGCTACAATGAATGTACAAAACAAGAAAAAATCCTGATATGTAATCATTGGCATCCCCTCCTTTCTTTCATTCGGAGGGTTGCCCCTCCGATAAAGGAGGGTAAGCCGCCTGCTCTATGGTTTCCCAAAAATTAAATATATCACATGATGCACATTAAAGCAATATGTTATGTTCAAAAAAGACATTGACCGAAATACCCTACTTCTTTATCAGCAATGACTTTCCGGTCATCTCTTTCGGCTGCTCCATGCCCATCATCTCGATCAGGGTCGGAATGATATCTGCCAGCACGCCGCCCTCTCTCAGAGCATAGTCACTGTCATAATTCACCAGAATGAACGGCACTGGGTTTGTGGTATGTGCCGTGAACGGTTCACCGGTCTCATAATCGATCAGCTGCTCGGCATTTCCGTGGTCAGCGCAGATGAACATCTGTCCGTCTACCTCTTTCAGAGCTTCTACTACTCTGCCTACGCACTGGTCTACCGCCTCGATAGCCTGGATGGCTGCGGGCAGTACGCCGGTATGTCCCACCATATCCGGATTCGCGAAGTTGGTGATGATCACATCGTACTTACCTGATTTGATGGCTTCCACAAATTTATCGCAAACTTCAAAAGCGCTCATCTCCGGCTTCAGGTCGTAGGTAGCCACCTTCGGAGATTTCACCAATATGCGGTCTTCTCCCTCATTGGGGGCTTCTACGCCTCCGTTAAAGAAGAAAGTAACATGAGCGTATTTTTCTGTCTCCGCGATTCTGGCCTGGGTCATATGATGCGCCGCCAGATATTCGCCGAATGTATTCGTAATCGATACTTTCTGGAACGCGATCTCCTTATTCGGAATCGTCACGTCATACTCAGAGAAGCAAACATAGACTACTTTCTTGCGGGGTCCGCGGTCAAAGCCGTCAAACTCATCGCAGCAGAAGGTACGGGTGATCTCTCTTGCGCGGTCCGGACGGAAGTTGAAGAAGATAATGGAATCGCCATCCTGGATCGTAGCTGTGGGAGCTCCATTTTTTAATACTACCGTAGGAAGCACGAACTCATCCGTTTCTCCCTTCTCATAGGACTGTGCCACTGCCTCTACTCCGGATGCGGCAGTCACACCCTCACCCTTCGTCAGAGCCACATACGCCTTCTCAATACGATCCCAGCGATTATCACGGTCCATTGCGTAGTAACGGCCGGAAACCGTTGCGATCTTTCCAACACCGATCTCATCCATCTTATCCTGCAATGCCTGAACGAAATCCTTTCCGGATTCCGGCGGTGTATCACGCCCGTCCAGGAAACAATGAACATATACTTTTTTCAGTCCATGGCGCTTCGCCATCTCCAGCAATGCATAAAGATGGGTGTTGTGGCTGTGCACACCGCCGTCAGACAACAAACCGTACATATGAAGTGCGGTATCATTCTCTTTTGCATTTTCTATTGCATGCAGCAGCGCCTTATTTTCAAAGAAATCACCGTCCTGAATTTCCTTGGTAATTCTTGTCAGTTCCTGGTAAACAATACGGCCTGCCCCCATGTTCAGATGGCCCACCTCGGAATTACCCATCTGTCCGTCCGGAAGTCCTACGGCCAATCCACTGGCATAGCCCTTTACAAACGGATACTCAGCCATCAGTTTATCCATAACCGGCTTGTTCGCCTGAGCAATGGCATTGCCTTCCGTTTTCTCATTTAATCCGTATCCATCCAAAATCATTAATACTGTTGGTCTTTTGCTCATCTTATCCTCTCCTTCTTGTCGCGTCTGCTGCATCTATTTTTCATATTTAAATAGCAATATCATTTAACCGTAAACTCGGATCAGCGCGGAAACTGACTTCACCATGGACATCTTCTGGAACGTCAGCAGCGCATCTTTTAAATGGCACTCTCTCACATGATCGGTCACCACCACGATCTCAGCGCTGTCCCCCTGCTTCGATGTCTGGGATACCTGCGCAATACTTACGGAATTATTGCCCAGCACACTGGCCACTGTAGCCAGAACGCCCGGTTTGTTTTCAACTTCCATACGCAGGAAGTAGCGGCTGATAATGTCGTCAATTTTCTTAATAGGCAATTTTTTGTAACAGCCGCAGCGAGTGAAGCCGCCGGAGCGATTCACGATATTTTTCGCCGCTGCGAACACGTCTCCCATAACCGCGCTGGCCGTAGGCATCTCCCCGGCTCCCCGTCCATAAAACATCACATCATCCACTGCGTCTCCATGTACAAACACAGCATTGTAAGAACCGGATACCGTAGCCAGCGGATGATCCTTTGGAATCAACATGGGATGCACTCTGGCTTCCACGCCCTCGGCAGTATTTTTCGCTACTCCAAGCAGCTTGATCACCCAGCCCAGTTCTCTGGCATAGGTAATATCCTTTGCCGTGATCTGGGTAATTCCTTCTGTATAGACATCCTCAAACGTTACTCTGGAATGGAAGGCGATGGATGCCATAATCGCAATCTTTCGTCCCGCGTCATAGCCCTCCACATCCGCTGTAGGGTCCGCTTCTGCATATCCCAGCTGCGTGGCTGCCGTCAGCGCCTGATAATAATCCATTCCTTCTTCTGTCATCTTGCTCAGGATGAAGTTCGTGGTGCCATTCACGATTCCCATCACTTCACTGATATAATTTGCTGACAGACTGTCCTTTAACGGGCCGATAATAGGAATACCCCCCGCTACCGACGCCTCAAACATCAGATCCACATGATTTTCCTGAGCTGTATCCAGCAGTTCTCCTCCGCGCACCGCGATCAGATCCTTGTTGGCTGTCACCACGCTTTTACCTGCCAGTAGCGCTTCCTTAATGTAAGTTCCGGCCGGCTCCAGACCGCCCATCACCTCTATTACAATATCGATACTCTCATCCTGAATGATCTCTTTCCAGTCATTTGTCAGAACGGACGTATCTTCCACCTTTTTCGCTGCTTTTTCCAGATTGCGCACCAGTATTTTTTTTATTTTCAGAACCGTGTTCAGTTTCTCTGGCATCTCCGGTTCCTGCTGTTTCATCACCTTATATACTCCGGTGCCTACCGTACCCAATCCCAAAAGAGCCACATTGATAACGTCTTTTCCCATTGTGCTTAATAAGCTCCTTATCCGCGGCTTGCCGCTTGAATTGTTTTCCACATAAATTGTATTATATACACTTTTACAAGTTTCGTCTATGAAAACTTTTCAGATTATAAAACACTTGCTCCGCATAAACAAGGAGTTATCACACTAAGCATAATTTTTCTTAAATCTAGTTTTCTGAATAACACTCTCGCTGCCCATCATGCGTAGCGGATACTAACCTGCCTGCTACGCAAAAGCTTGCAGCCAGGAAGTACCGGCGAGGAGGCATCCTGACACGTAGTGTCGTTGGAATGGTGCCGACGACCTGTCAGGTGCGCAAAGCGCGCGTGACGATACAAAACGCATGATGAGGCTCTCAGAAAACTACATTTATTCAAAGTATACATTTAGTGTGACAACTCCTTGTTTATGCAACAGGGTGTTTATCCTACAACACTTTCGACAGGAAGTCTCTCAGCCTCGGGTTTTTCGGGTTCGCGAAAAATTCTTTCGGAGTATTTTCTTCCTTAATAACGCCTTCATCAATGAACAGCACTCTGGTGGCTACCTCCCTGGCGAAGCCCATCTCGTGGGTTACCACCACCATGGTCATGCCATCCTCCGCTAATTCCTTCATCAGTTCCAGGACCTCTCCCACCATCTCCGGGTCCAGTGCGGAGGTTGGCTCATCAAAGAGCATCACATCCGGATTCATAGCCAGTGCTCGCGCAATAGCGATACGCTGTTTCTGACCTCCAGAGAGCATATCGGGATACTGGTTTGCCTTGTCCGGCAGACCAACACGTTCCAAGAGTTCATCCGCCCGAGCAGATGCCTCTTCCTTTGTCATCAGGCCCAGCTTTGTGGGAGCCAGCATGATGTTCTTTTTGATGGTCATGTGCGGAAACAGATTAAACTGCTGAAATACCATGCCTATCTTCTGTCGCATCTTATCTACATTAACTTTTTTATCTGTAATATCCACGCCCTCAAAGGTAATGGTTCCGCCAGTTGGCGTTTCCAAAAGATTCAAAGACCGAAGAAACGTGGATTTTCCACAGCCGGAAGGACCGATGATGGCAATCACTTCTCCCTTTCGGATCTCTGTGGAAATATCATTCAGCACATCCAGCTCACCAAAATGTTTTTTCAGATGATCCACTTTGATCAGGACTTCACTACTTACGCTCACTTGTTCTCAGCCTCCTCTCCAGTTTTCCCACGGCAGCGCTCAGTCCCATCACGATCACCAGGTAGATCAAGGCCACCGCAATGAGGGGAAGAAACGCCTCATAGGTAACGCTCCGGATGATATCTCCGCCTCTGGTGAGGTCGGCGATGCCGATATATCCGCTGACCGAAGTTTCTTTTAGAAGAACAATAAACTCATTTGCTAATGCCGGAAGCACATTTTTGAAAGCCTGGGGCGCTATAATATAGCGCATGGTCGCCGCATAGCTAAAGCCAAGGCTTCGTCCCGCCTCCATCTGTCCTGCTTCGATGGACATGATACCGGAGCGGATGATCTCCGCCACGTAAGCGCCCGAATTCAGTCCAAACGCCAGAGCAGCGATCAGCCACTTGTCCGCCCTGGATGATGCAAAAATGACATAATAGATGATCAAAAGCTGTACCATCACCGGAGTGCCGCGAATAACGGTCAGGTAGATTTTGGCAATGATGTTTAAAATCCTCAGCTTTCCGGTCTTATCACTGGTGGTGCGGACAACAGCGATCAAGGTACCCACCACCAGACCCAGCAGCAGCGCCAACACTGTGATGCGCAGTGTGTTTCCAAGGCCATTGAGCAGATACAGGTAACGCTTGTCCTCTATGAAGTTCTGATATAATTTTTCCTGAAAAGTCACGTTTCTTTCCTCACTGTAATAAAAAACTGAGACTGTCTTACGAATCCGGGGAATGTCACACTAAATGCATGAAAACTATAATTATGCAATAAAATGCTTCGTGTGACACCCCGTCATAGGACAGTCCCATCAATACTTACTTCTGTACGATAATTACCTGTTTAGCGGTGGTGTAGGAGTCTGTGAAGTCGATATTTTTCAGACGATCCTCTGTCACGGTCATACCAGCCACGCCGATATCTGCCTTGCCGGACTGTACCGCAGTGATGATGGAGTCAAACTCCATATCTTCGATCTGCAGTTCCATACCAAGCTTATCCGCGATGGCCTGAGCCAGATCCGCGTCGATACCTACCACTTTCTGCTCCTCATAATATTCGTAGGGCGGGAAGTAAGCGTTGGTAGCCATTACCAGAGTCCCATTAGAACGATCCACATCTTCCGGAGACTCATAAGGAGTTTTCCCCTTGGTATCATCCCCAATGTAATTGTTAATGATATCGTCAATTACGCCCTCTTCTTTCAATTCTGCCAGAGCCGCGTTAATCTTCTCGGTCAGCTCCGCATTGTCCTTGGAAACGGCGATAGCGTAATCCTCCAAAGCAAACTCTTCATCCAGAATAGTCAGATCATCGTTCTTCTCTACAAATGCCTTTGCAGGCTGCTCATCGATGATCACGCAATCCACTTTGCCCTGCTTCAACGCCATAACCGCATCGTTTCCTTTGTTGAAACGCTCAATAGTGGAACCCTCTTCTTCATAATCCGTTGCATAAATATCACCTGTGGTTCCCAGCTGCACACCGATGGTTTTTCCCGGAAGATCATCCACGCTGGCAACTGCGCTGTCCCCAAAAGCCGGAGCTGCAAAGGATGCTGCCATCATAGCTGACAATGTAAGTGCCGCAAATTTCTTCCTGTTTTTCATAATCAATCTCCTCCATTTCTCATTTTTTAACATTATTTATGCGTATTTATTCATTAACATTGAAATCATGCGCATATTTATGCATTAATGCTGATATTATATCATAATTTTTACAAAAGACAAGTTTTTTTTATAAAGTATGATCAATGGTGGAACAGACGGATACCGGTAAATACCATAGCAATATCATATTTATTACAGGTAGCGATCACATCCTCATCTCTCACGGAACCGCCCGGCTCTGCAATGTAAGCCACTCCGGATTTATGCGCGCGCTCAATATTATCGCTGAAGGGGAAGAAGGCGTCAGATCCTAAGGTCACGCCCTGCATCTGATCCAGCCATGCACGCTTCTCTTCTGCAGTAAACACCTCAGGCCTTTGAGTAAACACTTTCTGCCATGCTCCCTCTGCCAGAACATCCATATACTCCGCTCCGATGTAAACATCGATAGCATTATCACGCTCCGCTCTGGTAATCTTGTCAGAGAACGGGAGATTCAACACCTTCGGGCACTGACGTAGGAACCAGTTGTCCGCTTTCTGTCCCGCCAGACGGGTGCAATGTACACGGGACTGCTGTCCAGCCCCGATGCCGATTGCCTGTCCGTCTTTCACATAGCAAACTGAATTGGACTGCGTATATTTCAGCGTGATCAGCGCAATCTTCAAATCCCGTATTGCCTCAGCGGGAATATCCTTCTTTTCTGTCACATAATTCGAAAGCAGCTGGTCATCAATCTTCAGTTCCTGACGGCCCTGCTCAAAGGTCACGCCGTAGACCTGCTTGCGCTCCAGGGGATTCGGGCGATAGTTTTCATCGATCTGAATGACATTGTAGTTCCCCTTCTTTTTCTGCGCCAGAATATCCAATGCTTCCTGTGTGTAACCCGGAGCGATCACGCCATCGGACACTTCCCTCTTGATCAGAAGAGCCGTATCCGCGTCACACACATCGGACAGAGCAATGAAATCACCAAAGGAAGACATACGGTCCGCGCCTCTGGCCCTCGCGTAAGCGCAGGCCAGAGGAGACAGTTTCTCATAATCCTCCACCCAATAGATCTTTGCCAGAGTCTCATCCAGCGGAAGACCTACTGCAGCGCCTGCCGGAGACACATGTTTAAAAGAAGTAGCCGCCGGCAGTCCGGTAGCTTCTTTCAGTTCTTTCACCAGCTGCCAGCCGTTGAAAGCATCCAAAAAATTGATGTATCCGGGTCTTCCTGACAGTACGGTGATGGGCAGATCACTGCCATCCTCCATAAAAATCCGGGACGGTTTCTGATTTGGGTTACAGCCATATTTCAATGCTAATTCGTTCATATCGCCTCTCCTGTTCTTATTTATTTTTATTAATGATCTTCGTTTCATACGCGCCTGTCGCAATGTCAATATAGCGCACAAACAAGGATACTTTATTGTCTTCATTCAAGCTGTTCCAGAGCATTTCCGCGAAAGATTCCATATCATCCGGAATAGCCACCAGCTTTGGTTCTCCTTCAAAACTCGGCAGTGGATTTCCGTCACATTTGTAAGTATGGATAAAATGTCCCTCACCCGCCACACAATTCTCATACGCAAAGGTATAGCGATTGCACGCTTCCGGATTTCCATTGTTGCTCTTCAATATGGACATAGCATAGCTGTATTTTCCATTTTCCACATGCATCACACCAGAAATACGCGGAGTGTAGTTCGGCCCATCCGGTTCAAATTCTCTGCTGCGAAGAGACTGCTCAAAGGTCAGCTGGCTGTCCATCCCCTGATAGATCGTATCCGTCTGGTCGCCGTTGGTCACGATAGTCTTATTCCCCAGCACACGAACCGGCGCATAGATGATCAGGCTGGGATCCGTCAGTTTCGAGGGATCAAACGCCTGGGTGCGGATACCCTCACCCTCTTCCACAAACACTCTGTTTCTGCTGTTCTCGCTTCTGCCCATAATAAAATAGGCGGTGACTGCTGATTTTCCGTCCGCAGATCTTCCGATGATAATCCCTCTGCCCGGATAGCTGTTTTCTTTCAGTTCCTTTTCCAAACAAATCATTTCCATAGCTTGCATCTCCTTTACTGTATTTTAGTGAGGCGATTCATATAGAATTTCCTGTTTCTATATAAAAAAAGCCGGACACCAGACATAAACCCTATGCCCAGACGGTCGGCTCTCTGTGGCTCATACTCCCCGTGGTTTCTTCCACTTCCGTCAGTCATATGAGCAATTTCACCATAACATTATATCAGGAAAAAATCAATACTTAATTTTTCTTTCTCCGGGGCCATAAACTTTTTCTGATTGCAGATCCATAGTTCCTGGATCTCGTACCATCGTTTCCTGCCATCAAATAGACACCATAAAATTATTTTATATTAAACTATTTCATCATATCATTATCAATGTGATCCAGATAATCAATTAAGATCTGCTTTATACTGTCCGATGGATCACGCATATCATTTTCGACCCAATTAATGATAACATTCCAGATTGCGCCTATGTTAAAAAAGATAATGTAATTTTTTATGTCTATTTCCATATGCAAAGTCGGCAGAAGTTCATTAAGCTTCATCATAGGAAGATGGAGCAGATTGTTGTTTTTGAGTATGATAAGCAAATCTCTGTTTGCTTCGCAGAAGCTGAAAATCACGTCAAAGCAGTCCGCAAACGATACCTTTTCAAGAGAGAATATTACATCTTTATACTCATTTAAAATGGAGTCTATATATGAGCTTAACACATCTTCTTTAGAGGAGAAGTTTCTGTAAAATGTCTTACGGGAGATTTGCGCTTCTATTAAAATTTGCTTCACTGTTATTTCGTTAAAGGGGTATGTTTTCAACAGAGTAAGCAAGGTTTCGGTTATCAGCTTTTTTGAGCGCAATGCAATTGGATTCTGAGTGGGGTACATACATTTCCTTTCCGACACTATTTTTCAAAATTGTGTCACTTATTATGTTGCTATTGAATCCGAGATGATTTTAGCCTATCATAATTCAACAAGTGATACAAGTGTTTACTTTATGGAAGGAGAGAATGATGAAAACAGAGGTTAGATATCAGTCGCGCGGCGGTAATACAAAAGCGGTTGCGGTTTTGATTGCAAATGAGTTCAATATTAAAGCAGAGCCGGTTGAAATTCCAATAACAGAATATACGGATATTCTGTTTGTGGGCGGCGGAGTGTACGAATGGCGAATGGATAAAACCCTGCGTGAATTTATGAAGCGCTTGGATAGTCAAAAGATAGGCCAAATAGTATGCTTTTCTACCACAGGATATAAAAACAGCGCCATAGAGCAAATGAAGCATATCGCTAAAGAAAAAGGGATTGCCGTAAACAAAAACGAACTGTTGATTAAAATGCTGCTCAAGGGACATTCCTGGCTGGGGCTTGAGAGTGGAAACCTTTCAGACAAACAGATAAAAACAATTATCAATTTCACCGATAAAATCAAGGAGGAGCTGCAATGAATTGTTATGTATGGCTGTTTCCGCTGATTTTCATCTTCCACGATATGGAAGAGATTATAGGCTTTATTCCTTGGCTAAGGCAAAATGAAAGGAAATTAAAGCGATATAGAAGATTGATAAAAACCTATGACGGAGTAATTACCGAGGGTTTTGCTTCGGCAGTCTTTGAAGAATTATTTCTTTGTATCGCAATCAGCGCCATCTCAAATTTGACAGATTTCTACGGCGTATGGCTCGGCGGTTTCATAGGTTGTGCTTTGCATTTTGTGATTCATATCGTTGAATCAATCATCATTGGAAAATACATACCGGCTTTAATTACATCTGTCATATGCTTACCCGTCAGCGCTTTTATCATTTATCGTTGTATCCTAATTTTGAACTGTTCTGTTTACGAATTGCTGATCTTTGCTGTTGTCGGAATTGTTTTGTTAGCGCTTAATCTTAGATTTGCCCATTGGATTATGCGAAAAGTAAGTGGTTATTTTCAAAAAAGTAATTAAAGCATCCCTCGGAGGTTTTTGTCTCATAGGAAATCCGGAAGAATTTCCTATGAGATAAGAAATTCCTGCAAACCGCAGCTAATACGGTTTGCAGGATAAAGATGATCCTTTATTGAATATTATCACAAATCTTATTTGTTGTAATTGACGATCTGACCGAAATCCGGTTTCAGAGCTGCGCCACCGATCAATCCGCCATCGATGTTTGGCTTAGCCAGCAGTTCTTTGCAGTTTCCTGCATTCATGGAACCGCCATACTGAATACGGATCTTCTCAGCAGTATCGGTATCGTAAATCTCCGCGATCAGTTCACGGATGGCTTTGCATACTTCCTCTGCCTGATCAGAGGTAGCAGTCTTGCCGGTTCCGATAGCCCAGATCGGCTCGTAAGCGATCACCATGCTTGCTGCCTGCTCTGCAGTTACGTTTACAAGATCAGATTTTACCTGAAGACGGATCCAGTCAAGGGTAACGCCTGCTTCTCTTTGCTCGAGAGTCTCACCGCAGCAAAGGATCGGAGTAAGGCCATGCTCGAAAGCTTTCAGCACTTTCTTGTTCAGGAACTCATCGCTCTCTTTGAAGTATTCACGTCTCTCGGAATGTCCGATAATCACGTATTTGCAGCCAGCATCAACGATCATGTTCGGAGCGATCTCGCCGGTGAATGCACCTTTCTCCTCAATGTACATATTCTCAGCGCCAACTTCTACATTCGTGCCTTTAACAGCTTCCACTACCGGTACGATATCGATAGCCGGTACGCAGTAAACCACGTCCACATCTGGGTTGTCTACCAGCGGCTTTAAAGTCTCAACCAGAGCCTTCGCCTCGGTAGGCGTCATATTCATTTTCCAGTTACCTGCGATAATTTTTCTTCTTGCCATTATTCACATTCTCCTATTTATATATATATTCAGCTCGCATTCGCTAAGTGCTATCGGTCGTTTGCTGCTACTACGCCCGGCAGATCCTTGCCTTCCAGGAATTCCAGAGAAGCGCCGCCGCCAGTAGAAATATGGGACATCTGAGCGCCAAATCCAAGCTGGTTTACTGCTGCCGCGGAATCTCCACCGCCGATGATCGTGGTAGCGTCTGTCTCAGCTAGAGATTTTGCCACAGCGATAGTGCCTTTTGCCAGAATCGGGTTTTCAAATACACCCATCGGTCCGTTCCATACAACCGTCTTAGCAGATTTCACAGCATCTGCGTACAATTCCGCTGTCTTGGTTCCGATATCCAGTCCCATCATGTCAGCCGGGATAGCATCGGAAGGAACAACGGTTACTTCGATTTCCGCATCGATGGGATTCGGGAAATCCTTCGCAATTGTGGTATCGATGGGAAGAAGCAGTTTCTTTCCAAGTTTCTCTGCCTTATCCATCATTTCTTTGCAGTAGTCGATCTTGGTATCATCTACCAGAGAGGTTCCCACTTCATATCCTTTTGCTTTCAGGAAGGTATAAGCCATACCGCCGCCGATGATCAGAGTATCGCATTTCTCCAGAAGGTTAGAGATTACGTTCAGCTTGTCTGCTACTTTCGCACCGCCCAGAATTGCCACGAAAGGCCTAACCGGATTGTTTACCGCATTGCCCAGGAAGTCGATTTCTTTCTGCATAAGATAACCAACTACGGAAGTTTCTACATACTGGGTAACGCCAACATTGGAGCAATGTGCTCTGTGAGCGGTTCCGAAGGCGTCATTAACAAACACATCAGCCAGTGAAGCCAGTTCTTTACTGAACGCTTCTCCGTTCTTGGTCTCTTCTACTCTGTAACGGGTGTTCTGAAGAAGAATTACATCGCCATCCTGCATTGCATCTACTGCAGCCTTGGCATTCGGTCCCACTACATTGTCATCTGCGGCAAATTTCACTTCCTGTTCCAGCAGTTCCGACAGACGAACTGCTACCGGTGCCAGAGACAGCTCCGGTTTCGGTTCTCCCTTCGGTTTTCCGAGATGAGAGCAAAGAATTACTTTTCCGCCATCAGCGATCAGTTTTTTAATCGTAGGCAGAGCGGCCACCAGACGGTTCTCGTCCGTGATCTTTCCATCTTTCAGCGGAACATTAAAGTCACAGCGAACCAAAACGCGCTGACCTTTAACATTGATATCGTCAACTGATTTTTTATTCAGCATGATAAATCCTCCTAGTAAATTAGATTTTATAGTACATAAAATTCAGGGCCCGGTCCAAGCAGACCGGACCCTTTTAGGTCTTAATGATTATGCAAGCTCAGCGAAGTATTTAATGGTGCGAACCATCTGGCTTACATAGGAGTTCTCATTGTCGTACCAGGAAACAACCTGTACCTGAGAAGTTCCGTTGCCAAGGTTAACAACCATGGTCTGAGTGGCATCGAACAGAGAACCAAATCTCATGCCAACGATATCAGAAGAAACGATCTCATCTGTGTTGTATCCGAAGGACTCCGTAGCCTGTGCCTTCATAGCTGCGTTGATGCCATCAACAGTAGCCTCACCCTTAACAACTGCGTTCAGAATGGTGGTAGAACCGGTGGGGGTCGGAACACGCTGTGCAGCACCGATCAGTTTGCCGTTCAGTTCCGGAATAACCAGACCGATTGCTTTCGCGGCACCAGTGCTGTTCGGAACGATGTTAACAGCGCCTGCGCGAGATCTTCTCAGATCGCCTTTTCTCTGCGGTCCGTCAAGGATCATCTGGTCACCGGTGTAAGCGTGAATGGTGCACATGATACCGGACTCGATGGGAAGATAGTCATTCAGAGCCTTAGCCATCGGAGCCAGGCAGTTTGTAGTACAGGAAGCTGCGGAAATAACAGTATCTTCCGGTTTCAGAGTAGTGTGGTTTACATTGTAAACGATGGTGGGAAGGTCATTTCCTGCCGGAGCAGAGATAACAACTTTCTTAGCGCCTGCAGTGATATGAGCAGAAGCTTTTTCTTTAGAGGTGTAGAAACCAGTACACTCCAGAACTACGTCGACACCGATCTCTCCCCACGGAAGCTCAGCTGCGTTAGCTTTTGCGTAGATTTTGATCTCTTTTCCGTCAACAGTGATGGAATCCTCACCAGCGGTAACGGTATCAGCCAGAGCATATTTACCCTGAGATGAATCGTATTTCAACAAGTGAGCCAGCATCTTCGGAGATGTCAGATCGTTGATAGCTACAACTTCGTATCCTTCTGCGCCAAACATCTGTCTGAAAGCCAGACGACCGATACGGCCAAATCCATTGATTGCAACTTTTACTGCCATAATTACAATTCCTCCTAGTGTGAATTTTATTAAGTTTCTGCCAAGGCTTACCAAATATATAAATTATACAGCCTTAACCTAGAGGTATTTTAACCAATTTGTCCCAAAAATTCAAGTGCATTTTAAAAAATAGTAGATTTTTTAACCAGTTTCCTATATCATCATAAGAAGCAGAATCAATACAGCAAAACCCCGTTCTTTTTTATACGATATTTTACGGCAGAACAGGGAAAATAATAAGGCAAAAGGAGTACTCCCATGAGCATAACCTGTGATTTTCATTTACACAGCAACTTTTCATCCGATTCAGATACTCCTATGGAAGACATGATTCAGGCCGCCATCAAACGGGGGCTGAAAACCATCTGTTTTACCGAGCATATGGATCTGGATTACCCGGAAGAATGCGGTAGTTTTCAGGCAGATATCCCGGCATATAAACAGGAGATCTGCCGTCTGCAGTCCGTTTTTCAAGATATCATCGATATCCGTTTTGGCATTGAGCTTGGCATGCAGCCTCACCTGGGACCACGCTGCGCTGCCCTGGCTCATGAATATCCTTTTGATTTTATTGTTGCCTCTCAGCATCTGGTCGGGGGACAGGATCCTTATTACCGTGACTACTGGAACGGCAAAGAGGAGCAGATTGTGTACCGCGAATATTTCAGCGAACTCCTCACTAATCTGCAATCCATGAAAGAATTTGATACAGTAGCTCACCTAGATTATATTGTTCGTTATGGTCCGAATCAGAATCAATTTTACTCTTACCAATCTTACGCGGATCATATTGATCCTATCCTGAAGTATATCATTGACCAGGGAAAATGTCTGGAAGTTAACACCGCCGGTCTAAAATATGGTCTTAAACACCCAAACCCGGAAGAATCTGTTTTAAAGCGTTATCGGGAACTGGGAGGTGAACGGATCACCATTGGTTCCGACGCTCACCAGCCGGAACATATTGCATATGATTTTGCCAAAGCGGAAGCTGTTTTGAAGGAACTTGGCTTTCAGTCCTACTGCATCTTTCACGGGAGAAAGCCAAACATTATCCCTCTCTAAGTTGTTCCTGAATGGGACTGTTCGCACTAAATACATACTTTGCATTATAATAGTTTTCTGAGTGCCTCATCAGAAAACTATTATTATGTAATAAAATGCTTCGTGCGGTAGTCCCATGATGGCTCACTATTCGCGTAAAACGGCCTCCCCCGGGATGTCCAAAATATATCCTGCCGGTTGAGGCCGTTTCTAACATCTTATTCCATAGCATTAAGACAACAATATCCTATCATTGTCCAAAGCCTGTCCTTTCTGTTTTCGATAAAGGGCAAGTAATCCCTCTACATCCAATGCATCTCTCTCATCCCCCTGCAGATCCAACGCTATGGCGCCGTCATCCAGAAGCAATGTGCGATTGCCCATTTCCAGCGAAGAAGCAATATTATGGGTGATCATCAGCGTAGTGATTCTTCTGCTCTCCACAATTTCTTTTGTGATAGCCAACACCTTCTCTGCAGTCAGCGGATCCAGCGCGGCTGTATGCTCGTCAAGCAGTAAAATCTTTGGTGTGACCAGAGTCGCCATCAAAAGAGTGACCGCCTGCCTCTGTCCGCCGGAAAGCGTTCCCATTTTAACTTTCATCCGATCTTCCAGACCCATTTCCAGTCTTGCCAAAGTTTCCCGAAAGAACTGTTCATCTTTGCGGCTGATAGCCGGACTCAGAAGATGATGGCCGGAGCCGTAGGCCATTGCCAGATTTTCTTCGATCGTCAGACTGGGGGAAGATCCTTTCATTGGATCCTGGAAGATCCTGCCGATCATCCTGGCGCGCTTCGTTTCACTCATAAAAGTGACATCTTCACCATCTATGGTGATCTTTCCCTCATCCGTCAGCCATACGCCTGCAATAGCATTGAATAGCGTCGTTTTTCCTGCTCCGTTAGAACCGATGATCGTGGCGAAATCCCCGGGATCCAGATGAAGAGAAAAGTGGCTAAGGGCCTTCTTTTCGTTGGCAGTTCCCGGATAAAAGGTTTTTGAGACATTTTTAAGCGTCAGCATTTTCTTTCATCCTCCTTGCCTTTTTTCTGGAGGAAGCAATCGCCTCCTTCACCGGGCCGATGGCCAACGCGATCGTAATGATCACCACGGTAACAAATTTCAGGAAATAATTTGGAAGAAAATCTGTGTTCAGCGCAAGAGCGATGAATACCCGGTACAGGATCGATCCAATAATGGTTCCGATAAATCCAAGCGTCAGGCTCTTTTTCCCACAGACCGCTTCTCCGATGATCACAGCAGCAAAGCCGATCACTATGGTTCCGCTCCCACTGGTGATATCAGAATAATGCAGATACTGCGCTGCCAGTCCTCCAGCAAGACCAACACAGCCATTTGCAATGGCCAGCGTAATCCATTTCATGTAATTAGAATCAATGGAGGAGGCGCGCACCATTTCCTCATTGTCCCCTGTCGCCCGGATATATAGTCCAAGTCTCGTGCGGAAAAACAGCTCAATCACCAGTACAACCAGTCCACATACGAGGGCTCCGACAATAATATTACCTGCATGTTTGGAGATGCCTGTCGCATTGATAAACATGGAAAAAACCGTATTTGTTCCGAGCATGGACACATTTGGTGATCCGTTCATGATCAGCAAATTTATGGAATAGAGGCCGCTCATGGTTAATATGCCTGCCAAAATCGGTGGTATCTTCAATTTTGTCTGCAAAAAACCTGTCACAGTCCCGGCCGCCATACCGGCAAGCGCCGCCAAAAACAGCGCGAGTATTGGAAATCCGTGGTTCGTAACTACCGCTGTGACGCTCATTCCAAGCACCACACTGCCATCCACCGTCAGATCCGGTATCTTCAGAATTCGAAATGTGATATAAACGCCCAGAACCATGAGCCCATACACAAGCCCCAGTTCCGTGGCACCCAGCAGCTGATTTGCCATACTTAACTCCATCCTGCGCTAACGCGTTTTCTCTCCGTTTTAATTTGCAGCTACCGTCTGCACAAAAGTGGCTGCCTCTGTATTTTCTTCGCTCAGCTCAATACCCAGCGCTTCCTGAACATCACTGTTGATGATCAGCTGGAAATCACTGTACTGCTGGCAGGGCATATCTTCCAATGCAGTACCGTTATACCAATCAATAACCATATCCGCTGTCATTTCACCTACGATACCGTAATCAACTCCATAGGAACAGAAAGCACCGCCAGTGGTCATAGCGTCTGCCGCGCCATAGCAGGGAATGCCAAGTTCGATCAGGGCTTCTCCAACCTGATTAAAGTTTGAAGCAATAATAGAATCCAACGTGGAATATACAAAACCGATCTCATCCGGATCAAAGCTCTGCGCTGCCTGAACTCCAGTGGCCACATCGGTATATTCCTTTACCTGGTATTCGATTCCCTTCTCGTCCAGATAATTGCAGGCCGCTTCCATCGTGCACTGAGAATTATTTTGGGAAGAATTGTAAAGGATACCTACCTTTTTCCCTTCTTCCAGCGGGGTAATGTCAAAAGCAGTCTCCATGATCAGATCCGCGGGAATCGTATTGGAAGTTCCGGTAGCCAGATTGTTTACTGTCTCCAGATCTTCCATGATTTTAGAGTATACCGGATCCACAACGCTCATGAAAATGATGGGAATACCGCTGTCCATGCTGACAGCTGCCTGGGTGGGCGGCGTAAGCATCGGAACGATCAGATCCACCTCATTATCCACAAATTTCTGCAATGCAGAAGCCATTGTGTTTACATCTCCTGCTGCATCCTGGTAATCTGCCACGATCTTATCTCCGTATCCTTCTTCATCCAACCGTGCCTGGAAAGATTCTCTCATCTGGGTCGCATCAGCCATATCTACCAGCTGAATGAAACCTACCTTGATCTCTTCCTTCTCATTCACCGTTCCCTCTGCCATAACCGGCATACAAAGCGCGGCTGCAGTGAGCGCCACAGACAACATGGATACTGCTACCTTTTTTAACATTCTTCTTCCTCCTTACATTTTGTCACAGTAAAGTGCTAAATTCCTATCCATTTAACTACATTTTCTTGCCTTTGTCAAGATTTCACGCTTTATTCGTTTAAATCATCGCAATGTATTCTGCAATAGACAATCCCGACATTTTATTTTATAATATTCTTGTATACGAAAAGAAATAAAAATTCGAAGAGAGGTAATGATTGTGAAAATTAATCCACTGAAAGATGTACCTGTGATTCAGATGTCTGAGACTTGTTCTTTAGAACGACTTTGCTACGATGTGACCGGAAAAACGTATACTCTGAACCGCCTTACCGGAAAGAAGGGGAACGGTGCTCCGCTTCACTCCCACCCCCATCGCCAGATAGACTATGTGATCTCTGGCCAGGGAGAATTTCAGATCGGGGAAGAAAAGATGATCCTGAAAGCGGGAGATACCGTAACCATCGAGCCAAATGTCCCGCACACATTCACCCGATTTGACGAAGAAACCGTATTTCTGGAGTTCTTCACACCGGTGCGGGAAGACTTTATTCCGTAACGTAGTTCTTCGCTACGTTTATTCAGGAAACATTCATCTCGTTTGTTCAGGAAAACAGCCCGACGGGCGGGATATAATCCAGATGAAACCATTTTCATTGGATCATATCCCGCCCGTCAGGCGTCTCTTAAACAACGACACTCAAGGCATCAATAGTCTTCCTGCTCGTCCTCTTCTCCTTCGTGGATATCGGACTTCGGGCGTTTCAGCCCTTCAATCTGAATACCGTTCTTCTCCGCGTAATCCCACAAAGCCGCATGAATGGCTTCCTCTGCCAGAAGGGAGCAATGCACCTTTACTGGCGGAAGTCCATCCAGCGCCTCCATCACTGCTTTGTTGGTGACCTCCATGGCTTCCTGGATGGTCTTTCCCTTAACCAGTTCGGTGGCCATGCTGCTGGTGGCTACTGCTGCGCCACAGCCAAAGGTCTTAAATTTACAGTCCCGGATGATACCATCATTGTCAATGTCCAGATAAATTCTCATGATATCACCACATTTTGCGTTACCCACCGTTCCTACACCGCTGGCATTCTCTATCTCCCCCACATTTCTCGGGTTCTGAAAATGATCCATTACTTTTTCGCTGTACATTTTTCTTCTCCTTTTTTATATTCTGCGCCAAGCAGGCCACATGCCCTCGGCTGCCCTTATTTTACGTTGCTGTTATGGCTGGACTTTCTTACAAAGTCTTCGTATAACGGAGACATCCCTCTTAAATGTTCCACAATACCCTTGATGGCTTCCACCGTGTAATCAATATCTTCCTTTGTGGTCTCTTCGCTCAAGGTCAGGCGAAGGGAACCGTGGGCGATCTCATGAGGCAGCCCGATGGCCAGCAGCACATGGGACGGATCCAGGGACCCTGAGGTACAGGCTGAACCGCTGGAACCGCAAATTCCTTTCATATCCAACATGATCAGCAGGGACTCTCCCTCAATAAACTGGAAACAGAAATTCGCATTATTAGGCAGACGTTTCTTCGGATGTCCGTTCAGTCTGCTGTAGGGAACCTCTTTCAGCACGCGCAAAATCAGGTAATCTCTCAACTCCGTTTCTTTTTTCGTACGTTCTATCATTGTCTCTACCGCCAGCTTTGTGGCAGCTCCGTAGCCAACGATGCCCGGAATATTCTCCGTACCGGCACGGCGTTTTCTCTCCTGCGCTCCGCCGTGTATAAAGGACTGGATCTTCACACCTTTGCGGATATAAAGGAAACCGATTCCTTTCGGTCCATGCAGCTTGTGTCCGCTGGAACTGAGCATGTCAATATGCAGTTCATCCACATTGATGGGCACCTGTCCAAAAGCCTGTACCGCATCGGTGTGGAACAAAATTCCATGTTCATGGGCGATCTCCCCAATCTCCTTGATGGGCTGGATGGTACCGATCTCATTATTGGCAAACATCACAGATATCAGAATGGTATCCGGGCGGATCGCGTTTTTCAGATCCTCCAGTTTGATCATACCAAATTCATCTACATTCAGATATGTCACCTCATATCCCCGCTTTTCCAGATATTCGCAGGTGTGTAGAATCGCGTGATGCTCTATTTTGGTAGTAATGATATGTTTTCCCTTAGAAGCATACGCTTCCGCAGTGGCTTTCAACGCCCAGTTATCCGCCTCAGAACCGCCAGCAGTAAAATAGATTTCATTCTCCTTGGCACCCAGTGCTGCAGCAATCTTCGCTCTGGCCTGTGTCATAGCTTCCTTGCACTCTCCGCCCAGGCTGTAGATCGCGGATGCATTACCATAATGCTCTGTAAAATAAGGCAGCATAGCTTCCACTACCTCAGGCGCGGTCTTTGTGGTGGCCGCATTGTCCAGATAAATCACTTTTCCCATTTCTATCTCTCCTTTTCCCCGCATTTTTCGGGATGCTCTACATCGGGATGGCTGCTGTAATAACGTTCCTTTGCCATCCTGCTTTCTTCCATTAGTGTGTCCAGTTTTATCTCATCAACCGTTCTGGCGATACTATCATTGATTTTCTGCCATACATATTTGGAGACGCAGACATCGCCGCCCTGGCATCCGCCCTCAGAAAGTCCGGCACATTCCACCGCATCCAGACTGCCTTCCAGCGCTCTGAGCACGTCACCTACAGATATCTCTGCTGCCGGTCTCGCCAGTTTATAGCCTCCCTGGGCCCCGCGGCTGCTCTTTACCAGACCTGCTTTTTTGAGCTTCGCCATCAGCTGCTCCAGATAGGCTTCCGAGATGTTCTGCCTGGTGGCAATACTGCTGATGGACACTGCTTCTTCCTGGCTGGAAACTGCCAGATCGATCAATGCTCTTAGCCCGTATCGCCCCTTGGTTGATAACTTCATGACTTCACCCCTTTTAATTCCGACTACTTTACTTGGAATTAAAATGAATATAACACCGCCCCTTAGTTCTGTCAAGCCCTTCCGGGGCATATATTGAAATGAAATCTGTCCGAATCGAGATTGTACGTGAAAAAAAACGCTCATCCCCTGATCCGGGGTGCTTTTATCCTCACCCTGGCTGGTCTTATCAGCAGGATAATCGGCTTCTTTTATAAAATATTCCTGGCATCGTTAATTGGTGCAGAAGGAATCGGAATTTATCAGATGGTCTTTCCCCTGTACATTCTCTGTACCTCCCTGGCATCAGCTGGAATCCAGACCGCAATTTCCCGCTTTACCGCTGAGAATCTGTCCACTGGCAGATCCCAGGCCGTCCGAAAACTTTTCCGGATCAGCCTGGCAATGGCCATTTTTCTTTCCGTCATTATGTCCTCTCTTCTGTTTTTACTGTCGGAGCCAATTTCTCTCTATTTGCTCCGGGAAAAACGCTGTCTGCCCATTCTCCGGCTGATGGCAATCGCTATCCCCTTTGAGGTGATCCACGGCTGTATCGCCGGATATTTTCTTGGCCAGCAAAAATCTTCCATTCCCGCCTGGCTTCAGCTTCTGGAGCAGGCAGTTCGTGTAGGGGCCACCGTATTACTCTACCAGATTCTCCTGCAACGACAGGAAACGCCCACGCCGGTACTAGCGGCGGAGGGACTGCTCATTGCGGAATTAACCGTAACCCTGGCATCCTTAACCGTACTGACTTTTTCGCAGCCGGTTTCAAAAACCACGCCTGCAGCAGTTTCCGGCCCATTATTATCCCGCCGTCAGGCGATTCGCTGCATCGTTGGCGTGGCGTTTCCCATCACCTGCAATCGTCTTTTGCTGAATGTACTACAGAGCGTGGAAGCCGCCATGATCCCTTTGCGGCTGCAGCGATACTATGAAACCTCTTCCAC
>CACYXH010000026.1 GCA_902778245.1 uncultured Lachnospiraceae bacterium
AGCGTGACTTGGTTCAAAGGAAAAGTACCAAATGCGGGGTGGCCACGAAAGGTCACCTCGATTTTTTAGCCCCGCACTTGGAACTTTTCTAACTTATTTTGCGTATCTTTTCTGCAATTTTCGCCTGCTTATCCTCCATTGCCGCTCCTTTCTGCTATACTGGCCGGAAAGTTCTTCCCGGCCAGCCATGTCACGTTATCTCATTTTACCTTGCTTTTGTTCCTTCTGATGCTCCTTTGTATCCCGCATTTTGGAAGGCAGCTCTGATCCTGAAATATAAAGTTCTTTGCTGACCGGATCGTATTCATGTATCTGATCAGAAAGAATTTCTTCTTCCGCTACCATTTCCACGTTTACGCTTCGCAGCAAATGTCTTATATCATCCCTCTCGATTCCATCCTTTGGCAAAATCAACATTTCATGTATAGAGGATGGGATAACAAAAAAACCTCCGGAAAATTCTTTCGCAATCTGATCCATAATGCCAGGATAAAAAGCCGTTGCTGCCCCATTGTTGTATTTCCTGTTCGACAGAACATATAAGGGTATGTCATCTTTCGAAAAGGCAATTCCCGTCATCTCAGACATAACCTGCAACATTGGCATGAACTTATATGGAAAAGCTCTCATCGTATTTTTAATCGCAAGACTGTGAAGTTCCTGCAGTGTGATATTGTACCTGCCCATCAATTCGTTATTAATTACTGCAGTCATTAGAAAATCATCTCCAGAAGACAACAAGATATGATAAGTTGCTGCAATGTCACCCATCACATAAAAAGGCATCTTTCCTTCCAGCTTGTCCTTATTTCGCTCATAACCTACAGGTTTGATTATAATCCGATCCTTAACCCTTTCGAAGCTAAGCAGTTCCTCGACACTTTCATCCGGGAGGAGTATGTTTTTTTCTTCTTCATATTTTCTCCTCTGCTCAACAATATCGTAAAAAATTTCATGGACGTCCTTTTTCCCTTCCTCGTATTCTGCAAAATACTGGTTCAGATAGATACTTGGGACAGCAACCTCATCCGATTTTTTAATAACTAAAGCTGTTAGGGGTTTATTATTCAGTTTATTTACCTTCATCAAGGAAACGTCGCTTTTCTCATAACCGCTGTCCTCTGGAAAATACCTCTTAATGTGATCTCGGATATGCTGGCAAAATTCCTCGAAGGTCAATGCTCCGTAATACTTTGCGATATTACTGTAAGGGCGGGAAGTATGTAGCCATCCTTTCATACGTCCAATATCAATCGTTTCTGTCTTTTCTAACCTATCAATTTTCTCCTTTATTTCCTGATCCCATATCATTACACCGTTTGTAAGGTATTCTTTTCCATCATCCTGAAAATGGATATACTCGGTTGCATCGTTGCTGCGCCTATAAAATCCTAAAATGCTAATCATTCTTCTGCTCCTTGCTCCTTGTCTCTTTTATTTGCATTTAATCTGTCCATGTAAATCTGGTATCTTTGCACCGTTTCTGTCCCTGGCTTTTTCATAGTTTCAACCTGTACCTGCAAATTGTTTTTCTTCATGACAACGCCACCTCCTTTCCCAACATTTTCATAAAACTCTGCCCCCTTCCTATATGATATAAAGAAACCGATACGTTTCCGCACCGGCTTACTTTGCTTGTTATCTAAATGTGTCATTTGTGACACGAAAAAAGCTCCTCTCGGAGCTTTTTAGGTGAATTTACGCAATTCCATATTTTCGGAATATTAAATCAAGATCTTCTCTGCTTATTTTTCCATTATGATAATATCCCTTTACACTTCCCTCAACCACCTCAAATAAATTATCGAAAGAAAACCAGTCATTCTTCTGATAATACTTTTCTAATTCCTTAAAATTTTGACATAATGCGTCTGGAAGATCGTCACGCAGCTTTATAGAATCATCAATATACATTATCTATCCCTCATTACTATACCCAATTCTCCAGTTTCAATCCAGGAACACGTTCAAACTCTTTCGTATTATTTGTCACCAACGTCAGATCTAACGATATTGCATGGGCCGCAATCAATAAATCATTTGAACCAATCATATTTCCTTTTGCCTTTAAATCTGCACGGATAGTCCCATATTCCCGAGCTGCATTACCCTCAAATGGCATTATCTCTATTCCTGAAAGGAAAGCAATAAGAGCCATTCTATTTTGGTTTGGTTTAGAACTATTACATACCCCATATTCCAATTCTGCCATAGTAATAGATGAAATACATATTTCGTCCGGGAAATGATGACGGAATTTCTCCAGCACTATTTCCGGACGGTTATTTTTTGCATATGCAATGATATTGGTATCCAACATATATTTCACAGATAATCACGCTCCTGAACAGGAAGGTCATCTACACCATTTTTTAAAAAATCATCCGTAAACATATCCAAACTGTCTAACATACTTTTCCATGGTTCTTCTTTCGGCATCAGAATAACAATATTCCCAATATGGTTTACCAATATTTCATCATCCGCAAAGCGACAATTCTTAGGTAGTCTAACTGCCTGACTTCCTCCATTACTAAAAACTTTAGCAATTTCCATTCAAACCACCTCCTTTTGTATATATTTAAGTATATACTTCACTTTCATTTCTGTCAATTAACTCATAGCGACTTTGATTTTCTTTTTTGATTATCCGCGCCTCGCTCATCCTCTTTTCTTGCATCCTCCTGCTCTTTCTCTTCTTGTTTTAGTTTTTCTCTGCTCTGCTCTTCTTCCTCCCAGCGTCCTTTCATATCCGGATTCTCTTCTAATATCTTCTGAAAAGTCAAATCCATCTTTTTATAGCAATCATTGATAAATTCACACGCCTCTCTCAATTCCGTGAGAAGCTTCTCCATCTGTTTTATTTCCTGTTCTCTTTCTTTTGTCATGTTCCTTCCTCTCTTTCCGCTACTCCTCCGGTGTCATAAATGACACGTTCTCTTTTCTGCCCTTCTGAAAATATAATTCCAAAGTTTCCATATTTTTAATCGGAATTTTAGGGTCGCATATCTGTTGTAATTCCTCCAGCGAAAAATCTTCTGAAATTGCATGCAAGATAATCTTTAATTGTTCTACTGAATAATCCGGGTTCTTGATGGTCTCCATAATAAAACGATTCCTTTCTGATTTCTGTTTCCGGATTTTTTGCTCTTCTTTTCTTTGCAGCAATCCCCATAGTCCTCCGGGACGCTTATCACTTTCAGTAACATCTGCCTGCCCATCCGGATGTATTATCTGCCGTTTAATTTCTTCGCACTGCGCCAGCAGTACTTCTCTTTCTTTATTAATCTCCTCCTCCTGATCCATCCTGGCCTGCTGTAATTCTTCCTGTAATCTTTGATTTTCTTCCTGGGCGCGGTTTAACTTCTCTATGTAATTGTCGCATTGCTGCTCTAACCGTGTCCGAAGTAGTTCTAATTCAATCTCTTGTTTTTTCCTTTCTCCTTGTAGGATTTCATCATGATAAGATCTGACGTTCTCCCTCTCTTTTTGCAAAAAATCCATCTGGAGCTGAAAGCGTTCCTGTAACCGTTCATTTTCCCGCAGCAGATCTTCCACCTGCGGAAATTGTTTATATTTTTCTTTACAAAGATGATCCTGTAATAAAGTGATTGCTTCCTCCAGAGAAAACTCATTTTTGTACAAATAATCAATAACAAAATCCTCTCCAGCCACCAGAGCAATACAACGCATCAGATCCAAATCCGTAGATATAATATTATTATCTTTTTCAAAAAAGCTGTTTACAAATTTCCCGGAAAAGCCCTGCCGTACCATCAGAAAAAATTGTTCTAATTTGTGAGAATACTTCGGATCCTTCAGATAGGCATATCGTTCCATCCCTTTCCTGTATTTCTCCTCCGCCCCATCAGGGCGGCTGCCCCAATCCACTTTTGTTGTTACACCATTTGTCACAGCGTATGTCCTCCTCTCTTTTCTCTCTTTTCTCTCTTCTCAGATTTTTTATCAGAAGGAATTTCTTCTTTCTTTTGCAACGGCTCCTGTCCATAGTAGAACTGAAAAATATCATTAATTCGTTTTAGCTCCTGCTTACTATCCCTCATTACTTTTTTATATTTTTCTATTTCCAATTTCATTTGCTCACGGTTTTCGGCAGCCTCTGAAATCGGACATATGGATTCAATCTGAGTGCGCAGCGCATCCATTTTATTTTTCAGTTCCGGATTTCCTGTCTCAAAAAATTCTTTTTCCAATTTCTCATATTTGGATAACAGATAATTTGGCTGCTTCTTGTAATATCTGGTCCGCACAGCTTCCAGTTCCTTTTTTATTGCGTCCATTTCTTCCTGAATATTGTCACGGCGGCTTTGCATATCGTCCGGATTATTTACATCATGGTCGATCATATATTTGATGCAGTCTGACAGTTTTTGAATTTCTACAATATCCTTTTTGTATTTCCAATTCTGGGGATTTCCAGGCTTGCGTATAAAATAAGTATTGTTCCATCTTTTATAAAATTGCTTCTGGAACGGTGTCATCTTCCATCCGGGATTTCTCTTAATTTTCAAAAAGATAATTTCCCGCAGCTCCTCTCGGTTCCCGTAAGTCTTAAATCGCTCCTCCATCTGCGGCTGATATTTCTTATTTGCAATCCTGTTGATAATATCTTCTTTTGAATAACCATTCCCAAGTCTACCGGTCCGGATTGGGCGTTGCCATCCGGGCGGTTTTAAAGACAGATATTTCCCATTACGGATAATATCATATTCCATATGTTTCAGATACTGCAGGAATTCTCCAAAGTTTTCCGAATGGCCAATCGCTTCCTCCACATCGTCTCGGATAATATCGTACCAGGTATAGACCGTCTTATTATCTCTGGCTGGATCTATTTTCTTTTCCTTTTCTTCTTTATTCGTCCTATTCCGGTGCTGCCATTCCCCATAATCAACCCCCTTCTTTTCTGCCTCATACTGCAATGTAGGCAGATGATATTTTTCACACAGTCGGTCCGTAATCGGCTGGATCCTTTTTTGCCAGTCTCCCCTCGGAGAATGAAATTTATAACCATCCACTTTAGAGACCGAATCAAAAGTAATATGGGAATGCAGATGAGCCTTATCGTTGTGAACACAAAACACATGGTAATAATCATCTCCTAAAAGTTCCTGACAAAATTCTTGCGTTATCTGATATGCAAGATTCTCATCTACGCCACAGTCCGGGGGGAAACTCAAAATATAATGAAACGCCTGTGATCCAGCTGTCTTCTCCCAAAATTCTTTATTCTGCATAATGGTTCGATATATTGTTCCCGGGTCATTTCCTGCATTTCCTCCGATCCATAATCCGCTTTCTGTTTTTTCAGGATTGCAGATATAAAAAATATTTCGTTTTAAATGAACAGACTTGTTTGCCCCCTTTGTTTCCTTAATCCGAAGCAGCTTCGTAATTGCCATTTTGCACCTCCTTTAAGCACCTGAGAACTTCTGCATATTTTTCATTTATTTCTGTCAAATATTGCACCAGCATCTGATAATCCAGCCGTGTAATAAATTTCTTAGAATTGCAGGAACGTACAATCTGATTGATATTCGTTCCAATCTTTAGATCGTAATATTTTAATTCCTGAAGAAGTTCATTTACTGCTGGAGGCAATCGTTCTTTATCCTTTTCCAAAATTTTGTATCTCATATAAGTGGATTCATTCATTTTCATTTTTGCTGCATTTTCAGAAATCAGTTTTGCCTCGTCAAATGTACAACGGAAATTTTTTATACATTCCATATGTCCCACCGCGTTCACCCCCCTCTTTCTTTTTTGAATTTTTAGCGTTTTATGAATCAGATGAATTTTTGGGGTGACAAAACCAAGGAATTTTCGCTCGATGCTGCTTCTTGTCCTTTGGGTTTCTTGCGTAACTCCAGTTTTCCAGCTATGCTGGCAAAACTGGCATTTTGCCGTCAAAGACGGCAATCTGACGGCGAAATGCCAGCATTTCGCCGTCAAAACAACATTTTTTCTTTGAAAAAATGGCAAGATACGCATTTGTCTTACAAATGCACCTTGTTAGGGGGAAAAACCCCCTAATACCCCCTCGCAATGATGGCATTTTGCCATCTTTGCCTGCATTTCGCCGTCACTGACGGCAGTTTGACGGCATTTTGACGGCATTTTGCCATCTTTCGCCAGCATTTTGCCATCATTGACAGCAGTTTGACGGCATATTTTGCCAGCAAAAAATGAAGGTGTTTTTTGCCGTTCAGAGGGGTAATTATAGGGCATTTTCTGTGTTTCTTCTTTTCGGTCTTCTGATTTGGATCTGCAATTTTTCTTCATTTTTGAAATCTCATCCTATCTTTCTGAAATTTGGAAATAGAAATTTTTTGAATTTCCTATTTCGCATGGGCAGAAATTAAAATTTCATTTTTTGAATTTACCGCTGCCTTTCTTCGGTTCAAATTCCATTCCCCATTGCGGATATTTTCCGGAAAAATCTGCTGTGATGATCGCACTGTAGGTTTCACCTGGTCTCTTTTTGGATGGGAGTTTTAACGCTTTGGATTTTCCAAACCGTAAAAATTCCATGGCTGCCTTATCGTTCAGTTGATACCCTATGGCATCAAAATATTTATTTCCACTCTTCCAGAGAGCAAAACCGCAGCTTCGGTTCTCACAAAAATATCCCTTCTCTGCTTTATAGACCTGTCCTCCACACTTTGGGCATTTCCCTATTATTTTCCGCTCCGTCCCCTCACAAGAACCAGCATACAGACTGACAAGAGACTGTTCCCGAAAGGCAAAGTCTTCTTTGATCTGCTCCCTGGCAGCAGACAAAACTTCATCAATTGTCTTTTGCTCCCGGAATACCTGATTCAAAAAAGCCTGCAGCTGAACAGAGGTCTGCAGGGACATATTAATATGGAGAAGATCTAAATATTTGATAATTGCTTCCCCTTTTTCTTCCAGACTATAGACATCATTTTTCTGTGATATATATCCTCCAGAAATTGCCTTACTGATGATCGGAGTTCTGGTCGCCTCTGTTCCGATTTCCAATCCTTTTTTGATTGCCCGGTACTCTTCTGTATCATCCGAATCGGAATCGGTTTCCTCGTCTGCTTTTTTATTTCCAAATGGATTTTTCAAGAAATTCATGAGCGTTTCGGAATTGTATCTCTTCGGCGGCTGCGTCATTTTCTCCACTGGTTTAAACTCATGTTCAATCAGTTCACCCTGTAGCATCTTGGGCAATTCATCTTTCAGTTTTTGCGGTTCATATTTTGTCCAGCCGACAGATTTCATGACTTCCCCGTATAGCGTAAATTTATAATCGAGACATTGCACGGTAACCGTTGTTTCTTCCACTTCACAAGGCTCCATGCAAAATACTGCGCAAAAACGGTGGTAAATAGTTTCATATACCTGCCGCTCCATTCCGGATAAATCCTTTGGTATTTTATAGGTTGGAGTCAACGCACTGTGGCTCTCAATTTTGGAATCATCAAAAATAGATTTACCCTCACGGAAAGCCAACCGTTTCTCCGGATCATTTTTCTGAATCGCGGCAATGATATCTCTCACTCGTTCCTTTTCATTTTCCGCAAGATATTCGGTATTCGTTCTCGGGTAAGTGACATATCCCTTTTCGTACAATGCCTGTACCGTATTTAGTGCATCCTGCAGCGGCATCTTATATTTTTTTCCAAGAACGCTTTGCAGCTTCGACAAGGAAAATAATTTGCCTGGCTGCTTCTGCTTCTTTTTCCGCTGTACATCGACAACTCTTGCATCAGCGGAATTTAATTTTCCGCAAAGTTCCATTGCTTCCTGTTCCTGGTCAGATGCATATTTTTCTTTGACAGACAGTTTTATCATTATGCCATGATTCTCTGTCAAAGATTCCAGTTGTAGATATTTTTCCGGGATGAAATTTTTGATCTGCATTTCCCTGTCATATATGGCTTTTACGATGGGTGTAAGTACACGGCCAACATTGTAAACTGTTTTTTCACTGGTCTTTAAAGTGACATACCGACTCAGGTTAATACCATACATCCAATCAACCAGGGTGCGGCACAATCCTTCCCGATAAAGATTATCGTATTCCGAATCTGGCTTTCGCTCCATTAATCCATTCCGGATAGAAATTTCTGTCTGCTCCGGCAGCCAAAGTCTTGTGATTCTCTTTTTACTTTGTAATCCTTTCTGCAATATCAAGCGGATTATGACTTCACCTTCCCGATCCGCGTCACCGCAATGAATGATCTCATCTACATCCGCCCGGTTCATTATATTTTTCAGGATAAGAAATTGCTTCTTAACCCCCTCATCCGTGGTAGTTTTACCTTTTTCCGTCTTCGTCAGAAGTTCAAACTGATAACCATCTGCCCTTCCATTACCTGGAAAAAACGGAAGAGTATCAAGGCTCCATCCCGTTGGTCTTTTCTCTTCCGGAAAATATTTCTCAATTGGTATGAGTTGAAACAGGTGGCCGTAAGCATAGCTTACAATATAGGTTTCTCCCTCACTGTAGCCCTCCTGTTTTATAAAATTTTCTTTTCTTTTCAAAGCCAGGATGATATTTCCCGCAAGGCTTGGCTTTTCTGCAATTATAAGTTTTTTCATTATATCCCCCTCGTATAAAACAAATTTGCGCAAAAGAAAAGTCCCGAAACTAGATTCGGAACTCTATCTCTCATTACTGCTATCTGATTTTTTTCTTTTTATTTTCTTTCGAAACCTTAATAAAGAAATCTTCTGCCGGAAGTTCTGGTGTAAGTTTCTTTTCTCTTTGCGTCAAGATGCCATCAAGACAACTATCATAAACAAATCGGATCATCGGTTCATAATTATTTGTCTCATAAAACCGTATTAAACGCTCTCTAAATTCATTTTGCATTTCAATAGGAACCGAGATAATACCTTTTCCATTTGAAATCATAATCTGGTTCGCTGCCAGCATGCTCACTCTTTTATTGCCATCCATAAAAATTTGAGAACGCATACAATATAGCATAATTGTAATTGCTCTTTCTGTGATATTCTCTATCTTGGATAATTCCCCCAGCCTTTGCCTCACCACAAATTCATTTGGCAACTCTGGCTTCCATGTGGTTCCCCCCATTGACACGTCAAACCGCCGGATGTAGCCCGCGTGAAGTACCAAATTTGCACCTACCAGCTGATGTAATTTACACAAATATGGAAAGTCAAATGGGTAGTCTATCGTTTCAAACAGAAACTGCCACGCATGTTTCAGGTTATTAATCGCTACCACTTCATCCACTTTCATGAAATTATCAGTATATCCGTTATAGATTGCTTCTGTATCCGGGAATGTAACGGATAATCCTTCCAGCTTTGCCGACTTCCATATATAATCAATAATATTTCGTTTTGCGTATAAAATATTTTCTTCTTGTGTCATGCTGAATTTATCCTTCAATTTCATCACCCTTTCTTGTAAGTACAAGTTTTTTTCGATATATTCTTCTCTTCGCAGTATAACACATATTTTTTTATTATCCTACACATAAATAAGGTTTTCATCCCCAATTTTTCTTACTGCTTTCTCTCCAGATAGTTCTTCCACATTTTCTAATCGTAATTTTTTCAGCAATAAAATTGCTCTGCCTGTCGCAAAAAGGATCAACTGAACATTCTTTCCATTTCTGTTTACCGGAAGTATAAAAAGCTGATCCTTGTTTTTCTTTGAAAATTTCATCAGCTTTTTATACTTTCCCCGGCTGCAGGAAACAGAAAAAATATCAATATGGCCGATCCTTGCAGAAAAATGCTGTTTCTTTAAATAAAGCAGTATCTGAAGCTGTGCTAATCCCTCCAGATCAAGCGGCCTGGATACTCCATACTTACCCGCTATTAAAATATGTTCCATAAGCGCCATCTACGTGTCATTTATGACACATCCTCCGAATCATCTAAAAGTCCCGCAGTCCTTAACAATTCTTCCCGTTTTGCTTCTTCTTTGGCAAGTCCGGACCGGTATTCCTCTATACTGATCTCACCCCGTGTGCGCTGCAACAATAACTGTAATGACTGATCAATTATTACCTCTTCATACGTCTGCATGTTTTTCCTCCTTTATCCCATCCGCTTCTTTTTTCTTCCTTCGGCAGCGCCATTTCTGACTGCTCTATTTTTGGCCGCAGTTTCTTTTCTATTTCCGGTGCAGAAGACAGTATCAATTGTGCTGCTTTCTGAGCTTCTACTATGGCAAAATATACACTTTTGGGTTTTTCTTCTTTAAGATGTCCGTGCCAGTGCTGAAGGTATGCAATATTATTTTGCAAAGAGCCATCATCCATCAGTCCAAGACTGGCACACAGCATAGATGCGGTTATTTCAGCCACCAATTCCTCCTGCGCGTAAGAAAATTTTGATCGGTCAATCTGTTCCATGGTACTGTGTGCCATCTCATGGAAACAGGTAGAATAATACTCATAGATACTTTTAAACTGTTTGGGGTCCGGCCAGGACATGCGAGAATTCATTTTCTCATAATATGCCTTTCCGGAGCCATAAACCACTTCTGAAACAATGCCATATTTTTCGCAATATGCCTCCCGGAGCTGTTCGGCCATATCGGTACTTTCCGTCTGTTCGTGTTCAAATTCCTTCGTCACAAAATGGCTTCTTAAACCTGTCACGTCTGAAATATGGAATTCTCTTGTGTACCCAATCCGATAGGAAGCAATGATCGGATCTCCATTTTCATCTTTCCTGATATTTCCCTTCTCATCTTTCTCATATATTGGATAATACTGATACACATATGCCTGCTTCGATCCCTTTTTGATCTTGATATTCGGATTAACCTCATACAGCTTTTTTATTTGGAGAAATGTCAAGTACTCGCCGGTGTCTAAAAGCAGTCGGTTAACCGGGCAGCTAAACGGTTGTTTTGGATGATTATAACTGCAGGGATACGGTGCGCCTTTCCATGGTTTTATCCATGTAAACTTCTCGTCTGATTCCATTGCCTCCTCCAGCTTCATCAGAAGCTGCGCCTGCATGATGCTATAAATATCCGCTTTTTCGGATGGTCCTTTCTCCTGATTCTTTTCCATCATATATGCCTCCATTACGCACCGATGCGACGCCATAATGACGTCGCACCGATATCAGTCAATAATAAGAATAAGTCTTATTGTCCAGGCTGTAATTTCCTGTCAATGTCTCTCCACCAGGAAGCACCACCTCAAAGGTTGCCGTCCTCCCCTCCGGATCGATCTGATAGTCTCCAATGGATGCCTGTTCTACTTCCCGATACCCACTGCGGTACAGATAATCATACAGGCTGTATTGTAGTGCATAGCGATTGTCAATATAGTTCAGCAGCGTGGCCGGAATACCGATAATCGTCAACCTCGATGCATCGTATACAGCTTCTGTAGTCTTTGTTTCAGGCTGATACACCACCGTAGTCTCTGGCTGGGTTGTTCTTTCCGTCTGTGGCATCTGAGTCGCTTCTTGCGTCTCCTGGCGCGTCTGAGATGCCTCTATGGAAGATGTTGGAACGCTCACAAGGGAAAACAGATAATACCCCGGATAATCCGGATAGATCAGGATAGAGAGGATCTGATCGTCTATCCCAGACACTTGTGCCTGATAAGCCGCAGCCCCAGGCGAAGAACAGGGAACGCTCTCCTGCAATGTAATCTTATCTGTCACAATATTATACTCTGAAAGAAAATCTGATACAGAGCGGACAAAATCAGATTCCCGGAAACCAACAAGATTCCGGATACTTGATGGCAAACCAGATATCCGGATTTGCGATGCCATCACAGAAGTATCTTTGTCTGCGTCCCCAAATACCACTTGCTTCCAATCTATTTCTGAAATTTCATTGTAAGAATCACCCGTTGCAAGGATTTCGCTTTCAGTAGGCAAGTTATCCTGGTTCAACGATGGTTCCGTTATACGTTCCGTTTCTTTTTCCGTAACAATGATTCTTTTATGCCCTTCCGTAGCTTTCTCTTCCGTTTCTTTTTGTTGCTGTATCTCTGTGGCATTTTTTTTGCCATTAAAAAAATACGTTCTACAGAAAACGTACAAACATGCAGCAAAGAATGTAATTATAAAAACCGCGAATGCGATTTTGATTCCCGGACGGTTATTTTTGTTTTTCTGGATGTCTGGATTATTTTTTTCACATTCCGCTTCCAGTATCTTTTCACTGCTATTTTCTTTACTATTCTCTTCCGAAATTTCTGTTTTTTCCGTCATATCTTTTTCCATGCTCATCTTCCCATGCCTCCTTATAATCCAGAAAAACTGTAATTATCTTTTTTCTTACTATAAGTTCCATTGATACTTCCGCCCGTATTTAACGTTATCCGAAATGTCGCAGTTTGATTTTTGGGATCAATTTCATAACTGCTCATGGTTCCTATGATATTTCCAGTCAATCCTTTACTAAGCAGATACTGGAATGCTCCGTCATAGAATTTTTCCTGTCCGCCAACAAAGGATAAAAACGTGGTGGAAACTTCCATGATATCAAATGTGGTCGTTGTAGTGGAAACGGTCTGTCCACCGCCAGAATATCCACCCAAAGATCCGCTCGTCCCGCTTGTGTAAGTTGATGTTCCAGCACCCATCTGAGAAGAATATCCGCCATTATTGGCCGTCTGATTTATGGTTTCCGGCTGCGTCTCCTGCGTAACAGGCTCTATCGCAGGCTCTGTAAATACATAAGCATCATCCCGCAGGTAGTACGTTGCCAGAACTTTCCAATCCGGATCCTCGTTAAAATAAATGTATTTGTACACTTTATCGGAATCTTTTTCTCCGGTATATGCTTCATTGGAAAAGGTCACATCTGTTACCTTGTAGTATCCAGATCTTACCGAATCCATATGAAGTGCATCCCCAAGCTGCTGAAGGAAAGCGCGGTCATCAAACTGTCCGTTAAATTCCATGATAAGATCCGCAGTTATGCCATGCAAGGTAAGTCCATAAGGTGTTTTTTCTGTTTCCGGTTCTGTCTCATGTGCTGCTTCTGTCGTAAACAGAATTGGCTCCGGATCCGTTTCTTTATCTTTAAATCGAAAATTGATAATAATGTCATTTTCCGGCATAGAGAAATCAACATTGTAAGAGGAATCCGATGCATCTGAGATGATGCTCTGGATTGTATGTGTAAAGTCCTGCGCGTCCACGATCTGCACGCTGTCCAAGAGTTTCTGCTTTTTCGGCGTCACAGTTAACGTCACCAGTGTTCCGGGGCGGATACTTAGTCTGGTTTCTGTATCCGTGTCCTCTTTTAAGAGAGAACTGTCGATTTCAATCCTGCCAGCGTCTGTCTTATGAATCATTGCTTCATAGATTGGTATCTCTGTTTCCGTTTCTATTTCGCTTTCTGTTTCTGCCACATTTCCCGCGCTGCGGTATTTCAAAAATGCCGGAAGCCCAAATGCAATCAAGATAATCAGCACCAGGGCTGCAATGGTAAAAAACAATGGTTTCCTGTTTTTCTTCTTATACATGTATAATTCCTCCTGAAATCACTGAAAAATATATTGCTTTAATTCTTTATTGTAAGTGCATAAAACCAGGTCAGATGCTGCATCTTCCTCTGTATAAAGTTCCAGCAGGCAGGTGATAATCGTGTCATCATCAGCTGTAATATAGTCAAAGTAGATCTTCGTCACCGGGTACTCTGACCCATAATACCCAAAAGCGTATTCCGCAGCCGCGTCTAAAAACAGCTGCGCGTTTTCGCCAACGAACCGTTCCATAATATCCTTATCCGCTTCTTTTAGTTCCGGATGAAAGCTCTCCTTATAGGATGCGAGGATTTTTAACATTTCCTTCCTTACGTTCTCCGCTTCCTCCTGAGCCTGTAGTTGCTGATTGTCCTCACTCTCCGGTTTCTGCCTGCCTCTTCCAATGGATATTTCTGCCCTGATATCTTCCTCTGTTTCTAAACTGTCTAATCCGATTACCAGCGTACCTTCCTGCCCTTCTGTTTGCTCCTGTAAAATCATATCTACCGTTTCTGCCTCCGTATCATCCCCATAAGCCTCACTTTCATAGACTCCGCTTAAAATTCTGTTTTTGACCAGCTCTGTCATGGCGCGGATTCCGTATGGCATCATTACGGATACCGCTATAATCGCTGCCAAAAGTGCCAGATACAATAGAATCCGCTTCCGGTTGTGTTTCATATTCCCTCCTCCTATACTCCGAAGAACCAATTGCCGCCAATCTGCACCGCGTCATTTCCGGTTACTTTCCCCTTGCGGCTCCGAAAAGACGTATAGCCATTGTTGCGGATTCCTCGCTTAAGACAGTCGTATACTGCCTGTTTCACATAATCCGGCACATTTCCCCCAAGTCTTACCCGCCAATAGTTATCCATGGAATAGCAATATTGCCCCGGCGCAGTCAGCTGTGCCAGGGCATTTCCCCCCGCGTACTGCCAACGGGCAGATTCTGTACGGTTCATTGCGGTAGAGATCACCGCTAATGCCCCTTCATAGCTGCCATTATCCTCCTGCGCTACGATTGCCCAGATAAGTTCCATCTGCTCCTGTGTATAATTCGTTGGATCCGCCCGGTTATTTCCGGATCCCGTATCGGTGGTATAGATAACATAGCGCCGGATGGATGTGATGGGCATGTAAGTGGCCGCGCTGATCGTTGGGCCAGGTCCGGGATTTGCGGCAGTATTTCTCTCCCCGCCGGAACACTGCACTACTTTCCCATCTCCAAGATAGATACCCACATGCGGCCCGGACGCATAATAGATTACATCTCCTGGCCTCGCTTCCTTCAGGCTTTCCACTGCCTCCCCAGCTTGCCCCTGCTCCTGTGCGGTGCGGGGCAGGATTATTCCATAGGAAGAAAAAACGCTCTGCACAAATCCGGAACAGTCCGCCCCGTATGTTAGGCTTGTTCCGGCCCAGACATAGCCAAGTCTGCCTACATAGGCAGCTGCGTACTCCGCGATCCTTTGACCAAGGTCAGAATTTGCCGCGACCACAGAGGTCAAGGTGTAATAGCAAGACCGGTTTTCTTCCGGGCTAATCACCTCGCTTGCAAGAGAAATCTCTTTTTCTCCAAGGTTTTCAACCAGAGCTGCCGCCGTCTTGCCCTCCAGCACCATGCTCTGATCAACAAATCCCCGCACGTCCCCGGATTCTACAAAGTACCAACCGTCCTCCGTCTCGGCCAGGACATACACCAGGCTGCCAGATCCAGCTTCACCAACAATCCGGGAAGAGCCATCTGCATACTCGCGGATCTCTCCAGACGCAATCACGATAGCGTAATCCTTTTCTGCGATAACCTCCTGCACCGTTGTGTGAGTGTAGGTGAACGCTGCGTTATCAGCGATCTCGCATAATACATCACCGCTGGTAAATGCCTCCTCCCCAATCGCGTTCACAACAGTATCCGCATACTCACCATAGGTGATATATTTTGTTTCTACAAAGCCCCTTACATCCCCAGATTCTACATAGACCCAACCTGGATCCTCACCATTGTCATTCGGATCATACGACCTGTCCAAGAGTTCCCCGCCATCAAGAATATACACAAGGCTGAAATACGGCAGTTCTCCTACACGCTTCGCATCCCTGGACTGCTCCTCATATACATAGGCCAGTCCTCCTTCCACGAGCGCGTATTCTTTTTCTACCTGAGTAAAACGGAAGTCCGACTGGATGTACCAGCTTTTATCCCAAAAATAGGGATTGGAATAGTTGGAATAAACCGTGTACGGATTTCCCGGATCCAAAGCAAAAGACGGTTTCATTTCCATTACTGATTTCTTAGCTGGCTTTTTCACGGCTTTCGTTTCAGTCTCGGTTTCCAGTTCCGTTTCCCCTTCTGTCTCTGTTTCATGCTCCGTTTGACCTTCCGTTTCTAACTCTGTTTCTATTTCCCGTTGTGTTTCCTCCTCAAAGTCATTCTCTATATCTGTCTCGCTTTCAGTTTCTGTTATAACATCCCCCTCCGATTCTGTTTCACTCTCCCGAATCATTTCTGGCTCTGGAGCATCAGGACTGGTTCCCTGTGTATCACTTTCACACTCCTGTTTTCCTGTCTCATTTTCAGTTTCGCTCTCCTGTTCCGGATCCGTTTGCTCCCCTTCCATTTCTGTTTCAAACATCTCTGTTTCCATATCTTTCTTTTTAGGATCTTCTGCTTCTCCTTCCTGCTCCTGCGCTGGAACTCTCAGCCCTGCAGTCGGTGCGATACTGCAAAAGACCAGCATCGCACTTCCAAGGGCAGCGACCCATCGTTTTTTTCGCATAATCATCCTCCTTCTCATCCTCCGTTCTATTTTTCATGAGCCATAATAACTAAGCGCCCAGGCGGCATGTGCCTGTCTGGTCTGCAGGTCAAACGCGCTTGGGGAAAAATCCGTTCCACAGTATTCATAAGCCGCCAGCCAGTCGTATGCCGCCTGGGAAGCGTCTGTAGAATTCTTATATTTGGCCAATCCGCCAACGTAACTGAAAAATGGATTCATATAACTATTCAGCTCATACATGACAAACTGCAGCTGCGTTTTTAAATCTTTCCAACTCGATCCTTTTGAATCCGCAAATGTAACCAGGTTATCAAAACGTCCGCTGCCGCCGCTGGAAGATTCCCACTGCGCTAGCCCCCTTCCCGGTCCGCCTCCGATTTGGTACACCGCCGGTTCAAAATGACTTTCCTGATAGAAATTCCCAAGGATTCCCGCTGTAGCAGCCGGTGAAAATCCCTGTGACCGGAAAAAGTTCCAGCAGATCTCTTCGTTTGTGCTGCCGTCAAAATTCCCTACGCTATCCGGAATATATCTTCGTATCGCCAGGATCGGGCGATAAGTTGCCTGGCTGATCTTAACTCCATCCCTGGAATTTGCCGCATGTACGATTTGTCCGTTCCCCATATAGATGGCGATATGCCCGCCATAATAAATCAGATCCCCCGCCTGCGCCTGTTCCAGCCCTGTTACTGCCCGCCCCGCTACGGCCTGCTCTTCGGCAGTCCGTGGAATACTGATACCAAAATGGGCATAAATTGCCTGCGTAAATCCGGAACAGTCGGCGCCGGTGACAAGACTTGTCCCGCCCCATACATAGCGCAATACACCAACGAAGGACACCGCATATTCTACAATCTGTTCTCCCAGCCCGGAGCCTCCGCCAGAAACCTCCAAGCGGAACACTCGCTGCCAGTTCATGTTGCTGTATGGGATAACCGATATCTCATTCCCGGAGCTGTCCCCGGGTACACCATCAAAATCCCCTCTGGCCCCGACCAGCTTACCGTCACCAATGTACATCTCCGTATGCCCATGTTTTCCACTCGAATCCAGCATCCAGAAAACATCACCTTTTATAGCGCCGTTTCCCGTATTCATATCAACGCTTTGTGTGCAATCAATAAATCCGGCTGCAAGCAGATAATTTGGCATTTCATCAATATTACACATCCCGGGATCGTGCCCGGCCTCTTTATAGGCACTCATCACCAGGCCAATACAGTTATACTCTCGTGGTCCCCATCCATTTCCTTGATTGTTGTAACCGTGATAATTATCATTAGCGATCTTTATCGCCCAATCTACTGCCTGCTCTATGATCATCTGAGATGGATTGTTTTGCTCCTCTTCCGTTGCAACCCCGCCTAACAGTCCCATCATAATCTGTATAAGGAATAGAAATATTATAATTGGTATCAAAATAACGGCGGCATAACGGAGCAGTTTTACACTGACCGCCGCCACTTTTTCTTTTATCTCCGCTGTAACATTCGATACCGCCAATCTTGCCGGAAGAAATGCCATCCGGTTCACTTCGGATCTGGTTTCTTTGATCAGCTCCTCCATCGTGGCCTGCTCGGATTGCTGTATGGATTTGATCTGCTCTGACTTTTTCGCGTCCCGATCCATGATAGAAGTGATCTCTCCGGCGAACCGTTTCTGCCGCCTTGCCGCCTCTTTCCTTACCTGGCGTTTCTGCTTTTTCTTGATTTTTTTTTGTGTTTTTGCTGCTTTGTGTACATCCGCTTCGTAAAACACGGTCGCTTCCTGAACGTGTTTCCTTCCATGGTTCTTTTTTACGGCCCGTTTACTCTTCGGATCATCCGGAGGCAGTACGACATATTGATGTCCCTGGATTCCCTCTAAAAGATCTCCCTGGGCAAGGTAATCCAGTTCCTCCCGCAGCATAATGCCAAGGTTTGGATCCGCATCTATTCCACCAGATTCTATCTTCCGCTCGATCTTCTTCTTAACGTCTTCCAGGATATTTTTTTGTTCTCTATGGCTGTATGACTGCCACTGCCTCTTCTGCTCCGATGTCAGATAAGAGAGGGCAGCCCTCTCATCCTGCGAAAGCTGCACCATCTTCGCTATATTTTTGCTAAATCGGGCTGCCCTTTTAGAAGTACCAGCGATTCCTTTTGCCGTTTCTGCCGTATATCCGGCGCGGATAGAAGATCGCAGTGCTATATTGGCCATATGACGTACATCCGTATTTACGGTCTGTATCTCCCGGCTTTCTGCCTGACGTCTTATCTCCAATTTACTTCCTCCACGTTCTTACCTTGCTGTTTTTGGAGAAGATTTTGCTTTGCTTTTCTTCTCAGTATCCTGCTTTTTCTTCGCCTCCTGATTTTCCTCTGCCTCTTGTTCCTTCTCTGTCTCCTTAGAACCTTTCACATTCTCCTGCTGTGCTGCCGAAAGTTCCTGCAATTTTCCCTCATACGCGGACAGTACGATCTTCTGGAACTGTTCCTGTGCCTTTTTGGTAACCGGATAGAAATTATTGCGGTACACAACCGTTCCATCTTCATTCCGTTCATTTGTCCGATACGATGGAGCGGCTGCGTACAGCTTTCCTTCCTTGCTCTCCCTCACCGTAACATTATTAAGCACAAATCCATTGTTTAGATACACCGAAGCTATTGCCTTTACCCCATTGTCACCTTCGATGGGCGTTACCCTGGCAGTGACTTCCAACTTTTCTTTCGAATCCGCGTTATATAACATAGATGTGCCTGGGTTTTCCTCAAACGCAGCAAGGATACATCCGTACAATGCTTCCCTAAACTCGGCGCTGATCGGATTGCAGATATCCTTGTACTCCCCATCCTTTGCTTTATAGCTTGGCATGGCAACAAATAACGCCCCATTTTTCCCTTCAATGATCCGGATCCCCGTAACTTTGATCTGTTCATCAAACGTTACGCTAGCCGTTCCTCTTAACGCTTCTCTCTCATTTCCCGCTTCTACAGTGCTAACTCTTAATCTCATACCTAAATCCTCCTTTATATATTTAATTTTTTATTGGTATGCTTTTTCAAATTCTGTGGGCGCTTCATTGGAAGCTTCCTTCGCCAACTCGGGAAGGGTGTTTATTTCTTGTCTTAATCCCTTGATCCTCTTCTTACTTGCCCGCTTTGATTCTTGGATCTCGTGGAAATTGGTGTTGAACAACTTGTACATCTCACTGCTTTTTGGAAGCCTGCCATCGAATGGGATATATCTATCGCCAAATTTTAGAAGTCCGCATCCTGGTTCCGTATTGTGTACATAATCCAGAAGATTATCGGAAACCCCAAGCACGCTGCTTAGTATCTCAATTTCAATCTCGGACTGCTTTAAAAGGCAGATGTACTCGGAATTGCACAGCATTGTCTGAACCATCTTAAGGGACATGGCATCTTTGATATTTTGCGTGATAGCGGTGCATAATCCTCCCAGCTTTCGCACCTCTTTCCAGATTTTCTCTAAATATCGCGCGGAAAACTCTTCATCCGTGAGATTATGGAATTCATCAATATACAGCCATGTCGCGCGCCCCCTGGCGGCATTCGCTGCTATTCTCGCGCGTATACTTTCCAGTATAATGAGTGTCCCAATTCCGGATTGCTCTTTTCCAAGGTTCGCCGTACCAAAGACAAGAAGACGGTTATTCATATCCACATTGCTTGGCTTCGAAAACATATCCAGGGATCCTTTCACAAATAGCTCCAGAGCAAGTAATAATTCCTGCGCCTGAGTTTCCGGTTCCTGCTCCATTGCCTCATACAGATCTACAAGGGTGGGCGCTTTCGTCCCCTTCTCTCCGACATGCTCATACACTTTTCTGGTACAACGGCCAATAATAGACTTATCCTGTGCCTTCACTTCATCATCCAGGATCCGGGAGAAGATACTGACCATAAGATCTGTCTTATCAGCCAGAAATGCTCTCTTTGTTTCCATGTACTCCAATGTTTCGGCATCCAGCGGGTTCAGGTTATGTCCGGATTCTGCGCCAAAATCAATAAATTGCCCGGTCAGGTATGCCGCAATGTCCCGGTACTCGTTCTGAGGATCAATGATGATAATGTCATCCTCCGTATTCAGGAACACCTGCACAATTTCCTGCTTTGTCGCCATACCTTTACCACCGCCTGGTACACCAAGGCAGAAACCATTCCCATTCGTCAGCTTCTTCCGATCTCCAATAAGGACGTTCTTGCTCACCTGGTTAATCCCGTAAAAAGATCCGCCGGGTTGGAACAGTTCATTTACCACAAACGGCGTGATCGCGCACAGCGGCTGTGTAAAGACCGGATACATCACGTCCATAAACCTTGCCCCTATTGGCAGCGCAGTATTGACCGTATCAATTTGCTGCCATCTGGCCGGGATGAATTGAAACCCTTCTCCCTGGGCAATGCTGCAAAATGAGGTGACTGCGTTTTCCAGTTCCGTCTTACTATCCGCCGTAAGAATCGCATACAAGCCAAGGTAATACATCTTTTCATTATTATCATTCAGGATATCGAGGTAGTTCTCCAACTCTTCTTTTTCCCTGCGCCGCTCATAAGTGATCGTCGAGGACCATGCCCTGGCCTTATTGCGCGCTTCCTGCTGTTTTTCGATGACGCGCTCATTCTGCATATACAGATCCATGAGACGTTTCCTAGTCGCGTCCTGTGGGACCGGCGAAACATCACAAGTAATAATCACATGGTAAGATCCTGAGGTCAGTTTCTGGATAATACTTGGATTAATGCCGCTGGGCAGACCCGGAACATATAATGCTCTGGCATACCTCTCATCCATCTGCAGCGTGATCCCATCATAGCTTCCATACTCGTCCTGGTAATTTTTAACCGCCATTGGGCATATGATATCTTTCCAGTCTACCCCTCTTTGGATTGATTTTCGGAAGTCGAATTCAAACTTAGTTTCTGAACCAAGACGGTAAAATGCGTGCAGATACCGCAGTCGCTGCACCGCGTTTAATGGAATTAGGCCGCTTTGCAAATTATTAAAATTTACGGCCAGGTTCGCTTCTATCGACCGAAAGAAATCTCTGGCCTGATCAGCCGACTGCCTCTTGCAGGTGAGTATGAAAATCCTCACCTGTTCAATACCAGCGTGTCCCTCCAACATGGAACGCTGCATATGCTCATTAAAAGATTGGACCAGGCCAAAGAAACGGGTATCTGCATTATGGATGAATACCTCTTCCCTTACCTGGTCCATGTTTCGGTTGTTATTCATGAGAATAATCTTAAAAGATACATTCAGCGCGTTGAGCAGGATGCAATATTTTTTCAGAAATTCTTCCTGTTCAAAATCATCCATGGTAGCAAAATTTGTATCCAGGAACAAATACGCCTTGTCATACAAATTTTCTGCTTCTTCCGGCTTGTTTTCCAGCTGAAAGATCCCGTCCTCCGCTATCTTATAGATAGGGATCAGTTCCTGGACTCTTTTAGGCACCGGATAAAGCCGCTCTGTAAGTTCTTTATAATCCCTCATGCTTTTTTTCATTGCCATTCCTGATCTCCTTCACCTCCCGCGATAAGATAATTCATTTTGTTTCTTTTGTTGCCTTTTCTTTTTGAAAACGAAGACATCTCTTCTATTTCCGTTTTCTCATCTTTTAAATCCTGCATATCCGGATGGAAAAAGTACACCGGCATATTCCTGACCGCCCTTCGCCTCTTTAGCCACGTAACCGGCGTCATCCCGTCAATTTTTAGAAATCCGATGGCGGCAATCGGAAATACTACCGGGAACGTTAAGTATAGGGCTGTAGTCTGGGATATCCCAAACAGCATTGTTAATCCTAAAAACATCCCCGCTCCAAAAACCAAAGCCACAACAGACGTCACCGTCTGTTTTAAGGTTAATCCCTTAAAAAAATCATCCTTGTATTCATCAATATTCTTGTTTACCGGTATCTGCAAGTTATCACTTCCCATCTCATTTTTCTTTAACCAAGGCCAAGACAGCGTTAACCAAGGCCAAGACAGCGTCTCACCGTCATCTCCGCCCCTTTCACACAGGCGCAAGCCGTAATCATCGGCATACAATAACCGCATATCTGCAGGATCACCGCCACCGCATCCGTTCCATGTGTTGAAGTGAGGATATTGGCATCTTTAAAAAGTCCAAAACTAATCAAGATGGCAAGAGCGATCACGATTGCTTCAAGGGCGTAGCCAATGAAGGTTTTCAGCCAGGATATGCCGGTTTGTGACAGTTCCCTGCCTCCCGCGAAGCTGGAGAACGCCGGAGCGCATAACGGGATGCACAGAAGCATTTTAAATAGCCTTGACAGCACAGAAAGTACCAGGCTGATCCCACATACAATAATCGTCAGACCACCGATCAGACCGCCAATCAAGGCCACACATCCAACGCCGATCCACGTCATACCATCCGCGTCCTCTTCTTCTAGGTTATTTTTTAAATCATCAAATATGCCATCCACACTGTCCGTATCCTGATAGACATTCAACGTGCTTACCACAGCTGTGGCGCACTCTACAATTCCCGTGATGAGAGAAAGTGAATTGACAATTAGTCCTACCGTAATTGCGTATCGGATAAAAAAACGGAACATGTTTTCCAGCTGAAAGTTATTGCGTATATCAATGGATTCTCGCAGCCATCCGATCACAAAAAACAGGACCGTCAAGGATGCCGCTGCAGCAAGAGAGATAGAATACACGGAACCCGTTACAATACTCCAGGCATTTGTCTGTGACATCGGGCTGATCGTGACATAATCAAATGTCACCCCACAGCATTTTTGCCACATTCTGTAGCCACCCTCCAACATCCAGGCCCCGCTATTCATAAGTCCCCTGCCCATTCCTTCCAGTGCGGAATTTATTGCGCTGCTTAATAGTCCCATAGCACCTCCTACTGACCCGTGACATTACAATGCCACGGGTCCTTTCTCTTTATTATCACTCATTGTCCCATCGTTATTTGAGGGCATTAACGATGGCTGAGATGCCGATGCAAATGAAGCCGCCTACGATCTTAGGAATCGCGGCAGTCTGCTGGGGGGTATCATGTGACTGCAAAGCTGTGGCAAAGTTAAAAATGCCCCATGCAAGGAATATCACGCCAATTCCTGCGATGATCGCCATAATGAGGTTATTAAGACTGTCGATTTTGCCCGTTACCACGTCCGCCGCAAGAGCAGCCTGCGGGAATAGCATTACTCCAAGAGATGCCAGGATAATAAGTGTCAACACCATTTTTCTGTTATCTGTTTTTCTCTTCAATTTGGTTTCCTCCTCTTCTAATAAAAAAAACGTGTCATTCGTGACACGCCTCTGCCATGTGTTATATCATGTGTCATTCGTGACACATTTTTGAAAGTTGACTTCCCCATCGAAATATGCTATTCTTATTACACAAAAGGAACAACCGCCCACAAGGGGTTGACCAGTTAAAAAGATAGAAAATCCACCCTTTCGCTTGGTCAAAGTTTCCGGGGTGGTTTTTCTATGTATTACCTCTTATGACAAATCATGTAAATGAATGTCAGAAGTGCAATCACAAAAATGCCGAACTGCATCATGTCATTAAACGTGAATAAGTTCATATGCACCACCTCCATTCCTCTAAGAATGAAGGCCAACCACCCTGTAACACGGTTGTTCTGTTTTAAATCATAGCATATTTTGACGGAGCTTACAATGTGTCATAAATGACACATTTGTAAAATTTGACTTTCCCATCGAAATATGCTATTCTTGTTGCATAAAAGGAACAACCGCCCACAAGGGGTTGACCTATGAATAATGGTTAGAAAGCCACCCTTCACTCGTCAAAGTTATAAGGGTGGTTTTCTTATGTACTACTTACGATTTATCAGATAAGCGATAAATGTCAGCAGTGCGATTAAAAAAATGCCGAACTGCATCATGTCATTAAACGTAAATGAGTTCATACGCACCACCTCCATTCCAGCAAGAATGAAGGTCAACCACCCTGTAACACGGTTGTTCTGTTTTAGAGCATAGCATATTTTGACGGGTCATGGTTACCATTCATGGCCTAGCCGAATAGGATTTCTTTAAATATCATATCAGATGTACGACCTAGCGGGTATCTCTTACGAGGTATCCGCTTTTTGTATT